>JAIRSP010000039.1 GCA_031255375.1 Endomicrobium sp. | reverse complement strand
TCACTGGAAATATAAAAGTTTCGAATGATTACAATACAATAGTTGCTAATAATATTATTTACGATGAAAATAACTATGTTATTTTGGCATATAATGGTATTAATTTTTTATCAAAATTTGAATATGATAAAACTATTGAATGCAATGGTAAAATTGCTTGTTATAATGAAAACAAAAAAAGTGTAGCAATTTTTGGTGACGTTGTGTTAAAATTAAATTATTTTATTAACAATTTATATTTACATATTGTTTTATATGCTGATGATATTTACATTGATTACGGTGCAAAAACTTTGCGTACATTTATTGATGCTAATAATTTTGATGTTATGAATTATTGTAATAAATCTTATTATTTTAACGATGTTTTATTAAAGAAATTTTTATATGATGGAGCATTAAAAAAATATAATAGAAAGAAAATTGTTGCTAGTATTTGTGGTGACAAAAGAAAATGTATTTGTGAGGCTAACAAAATAACGTTCTGTTATTCTGGCGATGATAATAAAATTTTCATTGAAGGTTCAGTTATTTTAACTTTTACTGAATAGAAAATAAAATGATACTTAGTGTTAAAAATTTATATAAAAAGTATAAACGTAGAGTAATAGTAGATGAAGTAAGCATGAGTATAAAACAAGGAGAAATTGTTGGTTTGCTTGGACCGAATGGAGCAGGAAAGTCTACAGTTTTTCATATAATTATTGGTATTATTACAGATTATTGTGGAAGTGTTTATATTGATGGTATTGATGTAAATAGATGGCCGATGTATAAAAGGGCTAGGGCTGGTATTGGGTATTTATCACAGGAATCATCTATATTTAATAAATTAACAGTTGAAGATAATTTAAAATCTATAGCACAAATGATTATAGATTCGAAACTTCAAAGAAAACATAAAGTTGAAGTTTTGCTTGAAGATTTTAATCTTTCTAAGCTACGTAAACAATTGGGCGTCACATTGTCTTGTGGAGAAAAAAGACGGCTAGAAATTGCTAGGGCGTTGATAATAAATCCAAAAGTTTTACTTTTGGATGAACCATTCGCAGCTATTGATCCAATAGCTGTTTCTGATGTACAGAAAATTATTAAAAAATTAAAATCAAAAGGATTTGGAATTCTTATAACTGATCATAATGTTAGAGAAATTTTTGAAATTGTGGATAGAGCATATATAATTCATGATGGAAAAATTTTGTTTGAAGGAAATGTAGATAATTTACTTAAAAACAAAGAAATTAAAAGCATATATTTAGGTGACAATTTTAAAATTTAAGTGAATAATAGCGTTGTGAGTTTTTGTAGTTTAATATAAATTTGATTAACAAATTATGTACATACGAATAAATAAGAGATTTAAATAAAGAATAAATATTCACATATTTAGTCTTGAAATATTGGTGTGCAATAATTATGATTTATATGTTTTAGTAAAATAATTGTGTACGATTTCTCTCGTATTAAAAGATATATTTTTGTATTTTATTGTATAAAAAAAAATTATTTGTATAAAATTAAACGTGAATAAAATGTATTTATTGTATGTGAGGTGATTGTGATGAAAATTATGGATTTTTTAGATCAAGAAATGATTATTACTGACTTGAAATCGTCAGAAAAAAAGTCTGTGATTGTTGAACTTATGGAAATTTTAAAAGATAAAAAAAAGATAAAAGAAGTTAACGAAATTGTTAACGTTGTATTAGAGAGAGAAAAATTAGGTTCAACTGGAATTGGGCAAGGAATTGCTATACCGCATGGGAAAATAAATATTTTAAAAGAGCAAATTGGAATACTTGGTATTTCGAAAAATGGTATCGAATTCAATTCTCTTGATGGTGAATTGGTACACATAATTTTTCTTTTAGTTGGCCCTGATATAATTGAAAAACATTTAAAAGCGTTGTATAAAATATCAAGTCTTTTTAAGGATAAATTTCTTAGACAAGCGATAAAAAATGCAGCTACATCAGAAGAAATTGTAAAAATAATACAACAAGAGGATAATTATTAATTTGTTTATCAATGTAAATACTCTTATTAACGAAAAAAGTAAAGATCTCAAACTTACAACTTTAGTTAGTGGTACCGATTGTTTTTATAAAAAAATTACAACTTCGTGCATTAATAAACCAGGACTCGCGCTCGCTGGATTTTTTAAACATTTTCCTTATGAACGTATACAAATAATCGGAAAAAGTGAATATTCGTATTTAAACAGTTTAAGTTACAATGCACAAATAAATGTGTTATTTAAGATTTTTTCTCATAAAAATTCTGTATGTTGTATTTTAACAAATGGATTAAAAGCAAATAAAGCAATGTTAAAAATATTTTTTGATTTACATGTTCCGTTATTAAAAACAGAATTTAAAACATCTTCGTTTATTAATGATTTGATTTGTTATTTGGATGCAAAGCTTGCTCAATCAATTAAGATACATGGAGTCATGGTTAGTGTTTACGGATTAGGAGTTCTAATAATAGGCAAATCTGCAATAGGTAAATCTGAGTGTGCGCTTGAACTTTTGAAAAGAGGTCATAAATTTGTTGCTGACGATGTTGTAATTATAAAAAAACGTTCTGAATTTTCTTTAAGCGGAAGTGGAATTGAAATTATGAATCACCTTATAGAAGTAAGGGGTATAGGAATAATAAATGTCAAAGACATTTTTGGAATAGGAAGTATTTTAGATGAAATTTATGTGGAACTTGTTGTAAAATTTGAAATGTGGAAGTCTGAAAAAGAATATGAAAGATTAGGAATTGACGAATATTGTTCTGAATTTTTAAATGTTAAAATTCCAATGATTACAATTCCTGTTGGACCAGGTAGGAATCTTGCTGTTCTTGTTGAAACAGCAACATTAAACCAAAGACTTAAAAATAATGGATGTTTTGTAGCTAAAAAATTTGATTATAAATTAAAAAAAGCGAATAACGGTATTGTTTTATAAATATATATCAGTTATATTAATTTGCGCTAGAAATTTTATAGATATATATTTTAGGTAAGATAATCATGAGTTTATATATAATTTCAGGTATGTCTGGTGCAGGAAAAAGTCAAGCTTTGAAAATTTTTGAAGATTTTGGTTTTTTTTGTATCAATAATGTACCGGTGCAAATATTTAGTAATTTTGTTGATTTGTATCTTGAAAGTTCAATTAATAAGTACGAAAATATCGCAATAGGTATAGATTTACGTGGATGTGAACCAATTAAATGTTTTAATAATTTACTCGTTTATCTAAAAAAAAAAATAAAGTATGAAATAATTTTTTTTAATGCTTCTGATAATATTTTGATGAAACGTTACTCTGAAACTCGACATCGACATCCATTTAGTAATGATTCATTATTTGAAGGAATAATGCATGAAAGAAAAATTATGAATTATGTTTATAAAATTTCTGATAGAATAATAGATACTACAGATATAAATATTATTGAACTCAAAGAATTAATTTCTACTTTTTTAGATGTTTATCGATGTAATGAGGATCGTTTGAATATTTTGGTAATTTCTTTTGGATATAAATTTGGTATACCTAATGATGCTGACATAATTTATGATATGCGTTTTTTGACTAATCCAAATTATGTGGATAATTTAAAATTAAAGACAGGGAATGAGACTGATGTTGGCGATTATATAGAAAAACAATCAATGTTTCAATGTTTTTTTAATATGTTTTCAGATCTTATAAATAAAACTATTCCACTGTATGTTAAAAATGGTAAAACATACTTAACAATAGCGTTTGGATGTACTGGCGGTAAACATAGATCTGTTTTTACAGCTGTTAAACTTACTGATTTTTTGAAAAATAAGAAATATAAAGTAAGGCTTAGGCATAGGGATATCTTTATTTGAATAATAAGTTATCGTTTGTTCTATGATGATATTATATTAGTCAATAAATTACTTGACATAGAAAAAAAATAATTATGACAATGAAAAATTTGAAAATTGTTGCAATTGGCGGTGGAAGTGGTTTGTCAACACTCCTTATGGGTCTTAAAAAGTATAGTAAATCAATTACTGCTATAGTTAATGTTGCAGACGATGGCGGTAGTTCTGGTAAGTTAAGATCTGAGTTTGGCGTATTGCCGCCTGGCGATATAAGAAATTGTTTGGTTGCTTTATCTGAAGAGGAAAGTTTAATGTCTAAACTTTTTCAATATAGATTTCCAGATGAGGGTACTTTATCTGGACATTCATTTGGAAATCTTTTTTTGACAGCAATGTCTTCTATCTTAGGTAGTTTTGATAGGGCTATATCTAATTGTGGTGAAGTGCTTGCAATAAGAGGGAGGGTTTTACCTGTTACACTTTCTTCTGTTACAATTGAAGCAGAACTTGAGAGTGGCAAAATAGTGAAGGGTGAAAGTAAAATTTCAAATACTAAAAAAAATATCAAACGAGTATATCTGAATCCAATTTATCCACCAGCGACGCCTAGTGTAATTGATGTTTTAAAATCTGCAGACATAATAATTTTTGGTCCTGGATCACTATATACTTCGGTAATAGTTAATTTATTGGTTGATGGAGTTGTTAATGCAATAAAATGTTCAAACGCATATAAAATATATATTTGCAATATTATGACTCAACCTGGAGAAACGAAAAATTATAAATTATCCGATCATATTGCAGCAATAGAAAAACACTCTTATGACGGAATATTGAATTGTGTTATTGCAAACGATGGTGTTATGCCTAACAATATTGTAAATAGATATAAAAAATATGGCTCTTGTCAAGTTGAAAATGATAGAATTTGCGTTAAGGTTGTGAAAAAAAAATTATTTTCTAATGAAATTTATGCAAGGCACGATTCAAATAAACTTGCAAAAATTTTGGTGAAAGTAATATTATCAAGAAATGAAATGCCGTAAAAGTAAATATGAAATTTCTTTATTTTAAAAGTACAAAAGTATTTTTTTATTTTTCTTAATATAAATGAAATGAAAGAAAAAATTATAATTGTCTCAAATAAAATGGGATTACATGCTAGGCCAGCCGCAATGCTTGTGAAAACTGCATCAAAATACAATGCGACTATTAAGATTGTAAAAGATGACTTTGAAGTTGATGCAAAAAGTATTATGGGCGTTATGGCATTAACGGCTGGTTGTAAAAGTAGATTAAAGTTTGTTGCTAATGGATCTGATGAAAATGAAGCCTTAATTGCAATAGAAAATTTGTTTAATAGTATGATAGATTAATTTATATCGATACATAAAATAATATAAAGAAAAAATGTTTATTAAAAAAAATATTATTCTCAAAGGCATCCCTGCATCATCTGGTGTTGTTACTGGCAAAGTGTTTTTCATTGATGATCTTTGCGTGACTGATAAAAAAAGAATATTAATAAAAACTACAGAAGCAGAAAGGAATCGTGTAAATGACGCAATTGAAAAAACCAGGCTCGAACTTACAAAATTTTATAATAAAACTTACAAAACACTTGGAAAAAATTATGCAAAAATAGTTGATGTCTATCTTTTAATTTTAGATGATCCTGTTATGAGAAAGGATATTTACAATTTTATAGATAATGGACTTGATGCAGAATACGCAATTTTTAAAGTTGTCAACAAGATAGTTTGTTCTTTTGATCTAACTAATAGTGATTATTTTAATGAAAGAAAAAATGATATTCGCGATGTAGGTAAAAAGATCATTAAAAATCTCATTGATAAACAAGATAATCTGACAAATTTAAATGAAGAATATGTAGTTGTTTCTCGTAGTTTGACACCTGTAGACGTTATAGCGATGAGAGAAAAATTGGTCAAAGGTTTTGCAACTGATGTTGGTGGAATAACTTCACACATGGCCATTGTTGCACGTGGACTTTTTATACCAGCTGTTGTTGGTTTAAAAACAATAACATCACAGGTAAAGACAGGAGATGTTATTGTTATTGATGGAAATAAAGGAAATGTCATATTAAATCCAACTGACAAAATTATATTTAAATATGAAACAAAAAATAATCTGAAATTTGAAAACAAAAACGAATTTGAAAAAATAAAAAATTTACCAGCGGAAACGACTGATAAACATAAAGTTTTAATTTTTGCAAATATTAATAATCCAAATGATATACAATTAATTCTAGATAATGGAGTGGCAGGCATTGGTCTTTATAGAACAGAGTTTATGTGCTTCAATCAGAAGTCTATACCTACTGAAAAGGATCATTTTGAAAATTATTGTAAAGTTGTAAAAAATATGTCTCCTAATCCAACTGTTATTAGAACATTTGACTTTGGTGACGACAAACTTGAAAAAATTGATTTTTTAAACATCATTAATAAAAAAAATACACAATTTGGATTAAGAGCAATTAGATTTTCTCTTAGGTATCCTGAAATTTTTATTAGTCAATTAAAAGGTATTTTGATGGCATCGGCATATGGAAAAATAAAAATTATGTATCCGATGATATATGACATTGAAGATTTGCGCAATGCTAATAATATTTTAAATAACGTTAAAGAAGATTTAAAAAGTGAAAATATAAAATTTGATGAAGAAATTGAGGTCGGTGCAATGATAGAAGTACCATCCGCTGCAATAATGATTGACGCTATTGCAAAAGAAGTCGATTTTATTTCAATAGGAACAAACGATTTGATACAATACACACTTGCTGTTGATAGAACAAATGAAAGCGTTGCTGATTTTTACGATCCATTGCATCCAGCAATTTTAAGATTTATTAAAAAAATTATAGATGAAAGCCATAATGCTGAAATAGATGTTAGCATGTGCGGTGAGATGGCTGGTGACCCATACTACACGCCAATTTTACTTGGACTTGGGCTTGATCAGTTCAGCGTTGCATCTTCACGAATTTTGAAAATTAAAAATGTAATAAGAAATATTTCTCTTAATGACGCAAAAAAAATATCAGAAGAAATACTTAAATGCAACGATAAAAATTCGATATTAAAAATTATCAATGAAAATAAATTGATATACTCACGATATTAAAAAATGATTTTCTTAGTTTAGTGGTATAAATTATATGTTAAATATAAAAAATTTTTGTATTATAGCGCACATTGACCATGGTAAAAGTACAATTGCCGATAGACTTCTCGAATATACAAAGACAAT
>JAIRSP010000021.1 GCA_031255375.1 Endomicrobium sp. | reverse complement strand
GAGTATTTTTCGGTAAATGTTGGAATTACGAAAAAAATATGCGAAACAATTTTGAAGATGAATTATCATAAATTAAAAAAAATTATATTTATTTCTTCACAAGCAGCAATGGGGCCTTCAGTATCGTTTAATTCTATTAGAAAAGCTACAGACATAGAGAGTCCAATTTCTGACTATGGATTAAGCAAGCTTTTAGCAGAGCATGAAATAAAAAAAAAACTATATGGCAAAATACCATACACTATATTAAGACCTGCGGCAATTTATGGGCCAAGGGATAGTGATATATTTATATTTTTTAAATTAATAAATAAACATTTAAAACTTGTTACTTTTACAAAAAAAATGTTGCAACTTGTGTATGTGAAAGACGTTGTAAATTCTGTTGTTGATTGTATAAAAAATAAAAAAACTGATAACAATTGTTATTATATTGCAAATAGTGCAATGTATTCTTGGGGCGATGTAGGTAGAATCATATCTACTTCGGTAAATTTAAAAACGATTCCTATTGTTATTCCTGATTTTGTTTTTAAATTTATCGGTATGACATCTGAGTTTTTATCACTTTTTACAAAAAAAAAAAAAATATTAAATAAGCAAAAAATTAATGAAATAATTAAAGAATATTGGATAGCAGATACCAAATCTTCGTATGAAGACCTTAATGTTAAATTTACATCTCTTGAAATTGGATCTAAAATAACGTATAATTGGTACAAGGACAATAAGTTTCTTTAGGCATTGTTTTGTGTGATGTTTTTGTAAAATTCAAAGAGAGAAAAAAATGGAACACGATGTTTTTAAAAAATGCTTTGATTTTGATGCTGCGAACAGCTTAAGAACACGTGGTTTTTATCCTTATTTTCATAAAATCGAGTCAGCGCAGGGGCCTGAAGCTGTAATTAATGGTGAAAAGAAAATAGTTGTTTGTTCAAATAATTATTTAGGTCTTGCGAACCATCCAAAAGTTATAGAATCTTCAATAAAAGCTATAAAAAAATATGGAACCTCTTGCACTGGATCTAGGTTTCTTAATGGAACAAATGATTTACACGAAAAAGTTGAAAAAAAGTTTGCAAAATTTGTTAATAAAGAAGATGCAATCTTGTTTACAACTGGTCATCAGTCTAATTTAGGCGCTATTTCTAGTTTGATAAATAAAAATGAAATTTTAATGACTGATAAATTAGATCATGCTTCTATTATAGATGGTTGTAGGTTGTCTTTTGGTGAAATGATAAGATTTAAACATAATGACATGTTTGATCTTGAAAAAAAAATTAATAAATATAAAGAAAATAACATATTAATCATAGTCGACGGTGTTTTTAGTATGGAAGGAGATATTGCAAATTTACCTGAAATTTTAAAACTTGCAAAAAAATATGGAGCTAGGGTATTTGTTGACGAGGCACATTCGTTAGGTGTTTTAGGAAAAAATGGAAGAGGTACAGGTGAGTATTTTTGTGTAGAAGATGGCGTTGACGTGTTAATGGCAACAGCTTCTAAATCTTTAGCGTCCATTGGTGGATTTATTGCTAGCAAATCACATGTTGTTGATTATATTAGGCATAATGCGAGGACAATGATTTTTACAGCTAGTCTTCCTCCGGCATGTGTTGGTGCGATAGATGCTGCGTTAGATTTGGTTGTTGCAGAGCCAGAGAGAAGGAATAGACTTATTGAAATATCTAAAAGAATGAAATCTGATTTTCAATCCATTGGTTATAACACTGGACACTCGCAGTCACCAATTATACCTTTAGTTGTTGGTAGTGATTTAATTGCTTTTAAAATGTGGAGGATGCTTTTTGATGAGGGAGTATTTGCGTCTCCAGTTGTTACACCAGCTGTGAAAGATGGACAATCGATAATCAGAACCAGTTATATGTCTACGCACTCTGATGATAATTTGAATTTTATTCTTGAAAAGTTTGAAAAAATTGGTAAAAAACTCAACATACTTTCTTGATTATAGTGTTCTGTGTTTTTTATTGCCATTAGCTTTTTATGTAAATCGTTTTTATGAGAATGTAATTTTTGTGTTTCTGCGATGTTTGTATGATTGTATTTGTGACATTATACAATTAATTGCCATTAAAAGTGATAAGAATGAAAGTAATAAAAGTAATAAACAATAAACAGCTTAAGAAATTCATTTGTTTCCCATGGAAGATTTATGCGAAAAATAAAAAATGGGTTCCACCTTTAATTTCTTATACCAAAGATGTTTTTTCAGATGCGAAAAATCCATTTTGGGCTCACTCGAAAAAGCAACTTTTTTTAGCTTATGATGATAGCGGTGATGTTATAGGGCGAATTGCTGGTATAATAGATTATAACTATATAAAATTTCAGAATGATGAGTGTGGATTTTTTGGTTTTTTTGAATGTTTTAATGACGTTGAAATAGCAAAAATGCTTTTTTTTGTTGTAAAAAATTGGCTAAAAGAGCATAATATATACAAAATAATTGGCCCAATGAATCCATCTACAAATGATGAATGTGGGTTTCTACTAGAAGGATTTGATATAGAGCCTAGTTTTATGATGTCTTACACTCCGAAATATTACTTACAACTTACAGAACAATGTTATTTGAAAAAAATAAAAGAATTATATGCTTATGATATGAATATTTTAGAAGATTCTAGGATATGTAGGCTTGAAAAGGCTGTTAAAATTGTAAAAGAAAAAAATCCATTTCTAGAAATAAAAACTATACAAAGAAAAATGTTTGACAAATATGTTGATGACATTATGCTTGTATATAACTGCGCGTGGGAAAAAAATTGGGGTTTTGTTCCATGGGATAATAATGAATTTACAAAAATTGCATCAAAATTAAAAATATTTATGGATCCAGAAATGATAATAATAGCAACAGTATCAAATTCTCCAGTTGGTATATTGATTTCTTTACCAGATTATAATTGTGTTTTTAAAAAACTAGATGGAAAACTTTTCCCTTTTGGGATGATAAAATTTTTGTATTATAAGAAAAAAGTATCTAGTCTAAGACTTGTTGTTATGGGTGTTTTAAAAGAATACAGACACAAGGGAATAGAAGCAGCAATGTATGAAAAAGGTTTAAAAAACGCAATTAAAAATGGATATAAACGTTGTGAACTTTCATGGATACTTGATGATAACGTGATGGCACAGCGTACTGCCGAAATGATGAATGGAAAAATATATAAAAAATATGCTATATATGGTGGGTATATTGATTAAAATAATATTTGATACATTTAATACTAGGTTAAATTGTAATTTAAAGATTCATATGGTGATGTATATTTATAGTGGTTTATAATTTAAATTTCCCACTTTAGTATAATATCTAAGTTTGTAAGAAATTGTATAAATTATCCGCGGGGTGGAGCAGTCCGGTAGCTCGTCAGGCTCATAACCTGAAGGTCACAGGTTCAAATCCTGTCCCCGCAAGTTTTTGTTTTTTTTGATAGAAAAATTAAACAATAAATTTCTATACTTGTCCTGTAGAATTAAAAGATGATCATGATGAATAACTGATTTTATAAAATATTCAAAACAAGTATTATATGATAATTGGATTTACTGGTTTTTGTTGCTCAGGTAAAGATACGGTAGCAGAATATATATCTAATAAATATGGATATGTTCATTATTCATTATCTGATATTATAAGAAAAATTATGATAGATTTTAATATTGATATTAATGATAGGAAAAATGTTATATCATTTGGAATTGAGTTAAGAAAAAAAAATGGAAATGATGTTCTTGCAAAAAAGGTTTTGGAAAAAATTACAGCAATTAACAAGTGTTGCGTAACGTCAATAAGACATCCAAGCGAAGTTATAAAATTAAAAAAAAGAGATGATTTTATTTTGGTAAATATTGATTCTCCAATATTTTTACGTTTCGAAAGAATGAAGAATAGGGGAAGGCCTGGCGATCCATTAACATTTGAGAAATTTATTGAATTTGAAACTATGGAATTACATAAAGATGGACCTGGGCAACAATTAAAAAGAACGGCTGATATGGCTGACATTAATTTTACCAATGATTCAAATAGCGTGGTTATTCTTTATGACGCAATTGAAAAACTATTTGTGAAGATTTATAATTTTTTTGAATTAAATAATAAAAAATTATAGATTTATGTTAATTAATTTTTTATTTTTTTTATGATGTGTGATTTATTTTGTATGTCGTGTATTTTTTGAGGTGCGGTACCCAAGTGGTAAGGGAGCAGTCTGCAAAACTGTTATTCGCCGGTTCAATTCCGGCCCGCACCTT
>JAIRSP010000072.1 GCA_031255375.1 Endomicrobium sp. | reverse complement strand
GATATAAGTGGATTGACACATAGTGTAGGTTGGTGTGCGCCACAGCAGGGTGCCTGTAAATTAACATTAAATGTCAAAAGAGGTATTATTGAAGAGGCCCTAATTGAAACAATTGGATGTAGTGGAATGACACACTCTGCTGCTATGGCGGCAGAAATTTTAAGTGGTAAGACAATTTTAGAGGCGTTGAATTCTGATTTAGTTTGTGATGCAATTAATACTGCGATGAGAGAAATATTTTTACAGATATCTTACGGTAGAACACAAACTGCGTTTTCTAACGGTGGTTTACCAATAGGTTCAGGAATGGAGGATTTAGGAAAGGGCCTTCGCTCTCAAATAGGCACAATGTATAGTACAAATAAAAAAGGTGTTCGTTATTTAGAGGTTGCAGAAGGATATGTTCTTGAGATTGGTCTAGATAAAAACAATGAGGTTATAGGTTACAAATTTGTAAACATTGGCAAAATGCTAGACGCAATTAAGAATGGCATTTCACATAAAGAAGCGTTCGAAACCAATATAAATTATTACGGCAGATTTAACGAGTCAGTCAAAAGAATTGACCCAAGAAAAGAATAATGGAGACTTGATATCATGATAACGTTTGAGAATTATGAGAGAAGAATAAAACAGATAAAATACATAACTGAAAGGCATGGTATTAAAAATTTGGAAGAAGCGCATGAGATTTGTGCTTCTAGAAATATAAATATAGAAAAAATTGTTAAAAATATTCAGCCAATTGCTTTTGAAAGTGCTGTTTGGGCGTATGTTGTTGGGGCTGCAATAGCTATAAAAAAGCGTGTGAAAAATGCTGTTGATGCTGCAAAAATGATAGGCATTGGATTACAATCGTTTTGTATTCCTGGGTCAGTCGCAGATCAACGTCTAGTTGGTATTGGGCATGGTAATTTAGCGGCGATGTTGCTTACTGAAGAAACAAAATGTTTTTGTTTTTTAGCTGGACACGAAAGCTTTGCGGCCGCAGAGGGTGCAATAGGTATTGCAAAAACTGCAAATAATGTTCGTAAAGAACCAATTAAAATTATCTTAAATGGTTTAGGCAAAGACGCCGCATATATTATAAGTCGTGTTAATGGATTTACATATATTGAAACAGAATACGATTATTATGTTGGCAAATTAAGTATTTTAAAAGAAATTTTATTTTCTAATATAACAGAAGATAAATCAATGGTAAAAGTTTATGGCGCTGATAGCGTAAATGAAGGTGTTGAAATAATGATCAATGAAAATGTAGATGTTTCTATTACTGGAAATTCAACAAATCCAACACGTTTTCAACACCCTGTTGCTGGCACATATAAAAAGTGGTCAATTGAAAATAATAAAAAATATTTTTCTGTTGCTTCAGGAGGTGGAACTGGAAGAACATTGCATCCAGATAATATGGCATCTGGACCAGCTTCGTATGGTATGACAGATATTATGGGTCGTATGCATAGCGACGCGCAATTTGCTGGATCATCTTCCGTTCCAGCACATGTTGAAATGATGGGATTTATAGGAATGGGTAATAACCCTATTGTTGGAGCGTCTGTTGCTGTAGCTGTTGCTATAGAAGAATCTTTGAAAAAATAAGAATTTTTATTAACTTATATTACGCAAATATTTGTATGATATTAAAATAATCATGCATGTACAGAATTAAGTTTTATGTGCGGAGGGACAAAGTAGATGATTTCGAGTGATATTAAAAATTCACATAGTGTTGATAAAAAGTTTAAATATTGGCAAAATCGTACTCTTTTATCAACAATTGTTTGTTATGCTGTATTTTATCTTATAAGAAAAAACTTGAGTATGGCTATGCCTGGGATGGAAGAGGAATTAGGCATAACAAAGGTACAATTTGGTGTGTTCTTAAGTTTACATGGTATAATTTATGGTATTTCAAAATTTTTGAGTGGATTTGTAGCTGATAGGATTAGTTCACGATATATGCTTGTATTTGGTCTATTAATGTGTTCTATGTGTAATATAATATTTGGATTTAGTTCGATTTTAGCCATATTTGGCATTGTTTGGATTATAAACGGGTTATTTCAAGGAATGGGATTTCCGCCGATCGCACGATTGTTAACACACTGGATTTCCCCTAGGGAATTAGCAACTAAAATGGCTAGATGGAATACTTCCCATTCTATAGGAGCAGGATTAACATATATTATTTGTGGTTACGTTGTTTCATTTGGGTGGAGATGGTGTTTTTATATTCCGTCTATAATATCGTTGTTGTGTTGTGTTTTTATTTGGTTTTCAATTAGTGATACACCAGAATCTGTTGGACTTGCAGGGATTGATAGTGTTACAAAATTTGAATGTAAAAATGAAAAACAGGAAATTTCTTGTAAAAATACAAAAGTAGATATAGTTGAATTTAAGAGTCTTTTAATGAGTAAAGTTTTTAAAAATAAAGCTATTTGGATTCTTAGTATTGCTAATATTTTTGTTTACATATTACGTTTTGCAATTTTAGATTGGGGGCCAATGTTATTAAAGGAATGGAAGGGGTTATCAATTGCTAATGCAGGTTGGATAGTGGCATCTTTTGAAATTGCTGGTGTTTTTGGAATATTATTGTCTGGCTGGATAACCGATAAATTTTTTGACGGAAAAGCTCATAGGGTATGTGTAATTTTTTCTGCTTTTGCCTCTGTTTTTATTTTACTTTTTTGGAAATGTAAGTTTACATCAATATATATCAATATTGCATTTTTAATACTTTCCGGATTTTTTATCTATGGACCACAGGCGTTAGGTGGAATTGCAACTGCAAATATAGCAACAAGAAAAGTTGCAGCTACAGCAGTTGGATTTCACGGTTTTTGGGGGTATTTAAGTACACTTATTACTGGACTTGGAGTTGGTATTATTACTGATAAATTTGGTTGGTCATATGCTTTGGGATTTGTTTTTATATCTGGACTCATTGGTACATTTGTTTTCGCTTTAGCGTGGAACTCTAAAGCCGATGGATATGATGTTGAATAGTAAA
>JAIRSP010000084.1 GCA_031255375.1 Endomicrobium sp. | reverse complement strand
CATCGCCTTGCTTATCAATAAAATACATATATCCTGATTCTCTTTTTATTCCAGCTTTTTGAAGTTTCTCAGCCATAATACATTAGCCTCCATTATGTTTAATGCTGGTAGAGCTCGCTATTTATTGTATATAGCAATTATATATACAATAAACAACGGGTCAAACCTAGGAATATTGCAATACTTTAGGGGTCCTAAATTTCGTACTTAGGGGTCCTAAATTTCGTACTTAGGGGTCCTAAATTTCGTACTTAGGGGTCCTAAATTTCGTACTTTCTTAGACGATAAAATATTTTAAAGATCCTTAAGTATTATTTAAGGATATGTTAGGAAGTATACAATTAATTATAAATAATATATCTTATCTACTGCTAAACAAGTGTTTTAAAACTTTATTTAGCAGTAGATAGTGAGATATTAATATAAAATTTTTATTTTTAACAAAGTAAAATAACAATATAGATTGTAAATAAAAAATATATAAGGAATTAATTAAAAATGGAAATAAACGAAGAGATAAATAACAACAACATACACAGTTGTATTAATTATAAAACAAGCGAATTAAATAAGGCTTTCGATAGTATTAAAAAAAAAGAAGAATACTACAATCAATGTAAAAAAGGATTTATTTTTCTTACAAGTGAAAACGCAGGCATTACACTTGAAGTTCAAAGTAATAATATAAATGTCGATACGGAAATACATGATCTCAAGCTCAGTATATCAATAACTATTAGCAATGAAGACGATGTTTATAAATTAAAAAAATATTTATGCAAACATATACACGATAACACAGGAAGAATATTTATATTGTATTTTTCAGAGTTTAGTGATAGTGAAATTAAAACAACAATAAAACACAGTCTTATTAAAATTTTAAATATCTTAAATTATAGGTATACAGTATTTGATGATAGTATCATTCATAAAAAATCGCTTGATTTGAAAAACGGTAAACCTCTCTATCTTACAATTATCGAAAACGAAATAAAAGCAGCAAAAAAAATAGATGAACTGAAAAAATCTATTAAAGAAATGTCCGTGAATGAAAACCTACATTATATAATCAATAAAAGTATTATACAAAAAAAAATAATTAGCACTGGATTTGAAGGATTAGATGAAAAACTTGGCTATGGTGGACTGTGTAGTGGCAAGTTGTATGTATTAGGTGCTATAACAAGTTTAGGAAAAACAACATTTGCATTAAATATAGCCAACAATATAGCAAAATCAGGTAATAATGTACTTTTTTTCAGTCTTGAAATGGGTAGACATGAACTTATGGCAAAAAGCTTAAGTAAAATTATGGCAACACTAGATAAAACACCTGGGTTTATGTTATCAAAAACCGCAATGGAAATTATAGACATAAATAATCAAAAAAAAACATGGGAAAACAAATCGTTGGAAATTTTTGATAAATCCAAAAATGAATATAAAAAATACGCAGAACATATATTTATAAGTGAATGCCTAGAAAGCACAGGTGTAATTCAAATAAAAAACGTATTAGAAAATTTTAAAAGATTAGGATATACATTAAATATAATAATAATTGATTATCTTCAAATATTATATCCATACAACGAAAAATCAACAGATAAGCAAAGTGTAGATAGAAATATTTCTGAACTCAAAAGACTAAGCAGAGATTTTAATGTACCAATAATAGTTATATCATCTCTTAATAGAGATAGTTATTTAGAAAACATTGATTTCAAAAGCTTTAAAGAAAGCGGTTCTATAGAGTACTCATGTGATGTTGTGATTGGATTACAATTTAGGATCTGCGGGTCAAGTCTATGGATTTCAAAAAATAATGACGAAAAACAGAAAATCGTCAATGAAGAAAAAGTAAAAACACCGAGAAGTATAGAATTGATTATTTTAAAAAATAGAATGTACAAATCGTTTGAAAGAATAAATTTTAGCTATTATACAAAACATGATTATTTCATAGAAAAAATAATTAATTTATAATTAGGTAAATTCTAAAATAAGTTTATTTTAGAAATATAAACAAGTAACAATTATTTAATATTACGTTAATTTTTACAACAGAATTTAATGTTTTAATGCATCTATTGGGTCTAGTTTTGCCGCTTTTATTGCTGGTAAAACACAAAACACTAAACCGATAAAAATAGATAAAAAAAATGATACAAAAATTGATGTTATTGTTATATATGTGTTTGCATAGGTTAAATGAATTATATTTAAAATTTTTTTTATTAGTAAAGAAGATGTTGCAACACCAGTTATTATACCAGGAAAAATACCAATACAACATATAGTTAAACCATTGATAATGAATTGAAGTAAAATATCATTGTTTTTTGCACCTATTGATTTTTTTACTCCTATTTCTGTAATCCTCTCTGAAACAGAAGTAAACATAATGTTCATCATGCATATTCCACTGATTAGTAATATTATTATTGTCACACTTGTAAAAAAAATAGATAAAATCTTTGTTAAAGATGTTAATGTTTTACCGTATTCTGTAAAATTATTTACAATTATTGTATTTTTTAGATCAA
>JAIRSP010000038.1 GCA_031255375.1 Endomicrobium sp. | reverse complement strand
TAATTTAAAATCTAAATTTATACCAGGAAAATAATGAGCGATATTCCTTATTGTATTGTATCTGTAGGTCGTAGAAAAAATGCTGTTGCTAGGATAAAAATTTTTAACAACGGTAGTGGAAAAGTGCTTGTTAATGAAAAGACTCTAAATGATTATTTTTTCGGATTAGAAAGGTTAAAAAAAGTTGCTTCTAAACCACTTAATATTTGGGACAATTCGAAAAAATATGATTTTTGCGTTAGTGTTTGCGGTGGAGGAATTAGCGGGCAAGCAGGCGCCATATGCCATGGACTTGCTAGGATTATTTTAAAAATTGATAATTCATCAAAAATAACGTTAAAAAAAAATGGATTATTAACCAGAGATTCAAGAATGGTGGAAAGAAAGAAATCAGGTAGGCCAAAGGCAAGAAAGCGTTTTCAATTTTCGAAACGTTAAAAATATTGCAAATGATGAAAATAATCAACAGTAAACCAAACACCTATAAACAATTTTTGCGCTTATAGTTCATACGCGTATTAACCAACAGATTTATTTTTAGTTTTTTCCGATGTTATAATAGTTGCTTTCTTCTTTTGTTATTAATATATCATGAGGATGACTTTCAGCAAGTCCTGCAGGCGTTATTTTGATAAACTTTGCGTTTTTCTTTAGTTCTTTTATTGCTTTTGCTCCGCAATATCCCATAGCCGATCTTAATCCACCAATCAATTGATATATAACTTCGTTTACCGTTCCTCTGTACGGTACTCTCCCTTCAACTCCTTCTGCTACAAGTTTTTTTGTATTATCTTGAAAATATCTATCACTACTTCCTGCTATCATTGCAGATGAGGACCCCATTCCTCTGTATGTTTTAAATGTACGACCATTGTAAATTATATATTCGCCAGGACTTTCTTTTGTTCCTGCAAATAATGACCCTAACATACATACACATGCTCCTGCGGCAATGGCCTTTGAAATGTCTCCAGAATATTTAATTCCGCCATCAGCTATAACAGGTATATTATATTTTGTTGCTACTGTAGCACAATTATTTATTGCTGTTATCTGCGGAACGCCAACGCCTGTTACTATTCTTGTTGTACATATTGCACCAGGACCTATTCCGACTTTAATTGCATCAGCGCCAGCTTTAATTAAATCATAAGCAGCTTTTTCAGTTGCTATATTCCCAGCAATTACTTGTGCTTGTGGGAATTTTTTTTTCAATTTTTTTACTGTATACAAAACATTTTGACTGTGTCCGTGAGCAGTGTCTACAACCAAAACGTCTGCGTTTGCATCGAGAAGCGCTTTTGCTCGATCAATCGTATCATTTGTAGCCCCTAGTGCTGCGCCAACAAGTAATCTACCTTTTTCATCTTTTGATGAATTTGGAAAGAGTATTGATTTTTCTATATCTTTGATTGTTATTAGCCCTTTTAAAACAAAATTTTTGTCTACCAATGGTAGTTTTTCAATTTTTTTACTTTGTAGTATCTCTTTTGCATGATGAATAGAAATTCCTATTTTAGCTGTAACAAGATTGTTTTTTGTCATTATTTCGGAAATTTTTTTATTGTTATTTGTTTCGAATTGCATATCCCTATTTGTAACTATTCCAATAAGTTTTCCATTATTTTCTATAATTGGAACACCTGAGATTTTATATTTTTTTGCAAATTCCTTTGCTTCTTTAATTGTATTATTTTTTTTTAATGAAAAAGGATTGTAAATAATTGCATTATCGCTTCTTTTAACGCTATCTATTTCTTTTACTTGTTTTTCAATAGGCATATTTTTATGTATTATGCCTATGCCGCCTTCTCTTGCTACAGCTATTGCCATTTCAGATTCGGTCACTGTATCCATTCCAGCGCTAATAATTGGAATATTGAGTTTAATTTTTTTAGTAAGATTTGTTGTCAAGTTTACTTCTTTAGGAAGTACTCTTGAGTGTTGAGGGACTAGCAAAACATCGTCAAATGTTAAAGCCTCTTTTAGGAATTTTTTATCCATTTTTATCTCCGTTTTATATCCATTAAGCAGTAATATAAATTTGCCTTGTATATACTAATGTAATTTTAGATACGAAACAACGCTAATTTATGTTACAATGTGTTGTGTGAATATTATATTGCTTTACGTTATAAATAAAAACGGCTTTTATATAAAATCTCCGACGGCTGGACTCGAACCAGCAACCAACCGGTTAACAGCCGATTGCTCTACCATTGAGCTACGTCGGAATGGTTAAAACTCTATACGACTACAATATGTTAAATTTAATATACGAATCACTTTATTATATCTAAATTTATAGCAAAATCAAAATTTAATTTTAAAGTAAAAATATTTAAAGTTTTTTTATGCATTTTTTTGCTTATTACTCATTATTGGTATGCAATTGCAATTATCATTTTTGTTAAATAAGCCAAAACGAACGAATTAAAAAAAATATTTATGTTTATTAATTGATACACAGATATTCTCTATAAAATATTTGTCATATATTTATATTTTTCATAATCAATAATGTGTAGAAGATTTTAAATGCATGCAATATTTTGTATAATAAAAAATTGTAAATATTATTGAGTCTTTCAGAATTGCCGTTTTTAACTTTATTTTTTTTGATTTATAATAAATATATGTAAACCTAGTTAATTATATAATAAAACAAAAAAAATTTTTATGGAGTTTTTAATGAGGAGCGATATAATAAAAAAAGGTGTAATGAGGGCACCAAATAGAAGTCTGTTGTATTCTACTGGAATTAGTCCGGCTGATTTAAATAAGCCTTTTGTTGGAATTGCATCATCATTTACAGATCTGGTGCCTGGACATATAACAATGCGTGATTTAGAAAGATATATAGAAAGAGGAATTGCCGCTGGTGGTGGAGTTCCGTTTATTTTTTCTGCTCCAGCTATTTGCGATGGTATAGCAATGGGTCACAATGGAATGCATTATTCTCTTGGATCAAGAGAAATAATTGCCGATTTAATAGAAACAGTTGCAAATGCACATATGTTAGATGGCCTTGTTCTTTTATCGAATTGCGATAAAGTTACTCCAGGAATGCTAATGTCTGCATCAAGATTAAATATACCATCAATCGTTGTTACTGCTGGCGCTATGGCTTCTGGTATGTATGCAAAGAAAAAAAGGTCAATGGTAAGAGATACATTTGAAGCTATCGGTCAATTTCAATGTGGAAATATTAATAAAAAACAATTAGAAGAACTTGAAATGTCTGCGTGTCCCGGAGCAGGATCTTGCCAAGGAATGTACACTGCTAATACAATGGCATGCCTAACTGAAGCAATGGGAATGTCAATAAGCGGTTGTGCTACAGCGCTTGCCATTAGCGCAAAGAAAAAAAGAATTGCTTACGAATCTGGAATAATAATTGTAGATCTTATAAAAAAAAATGTAAAACCTAGAGATATTTTAACTATAAATGCATTTAGAAACGCAATTTCAGTTGATATGGCATTAGGTGGTTCTACAAATACAGTATTACACTTGCCTGCAATAGCAAATGAACTATCAATTAAGTTACCGCTTGAGTTATTTGATGAAATTTCAAGAACAACTCCACAAATTGCTTGTTTAGAGCCAGCCGGAGATCATTATATGGAGGATTTAGATAATGCTGGAGGAATCCCTGCGGTACTTTTTGCAATTAAAGAAAAATTAATGTGTTCCAACACTGTGTCTGGGTGTGATATACTTAAAATTGCAGAGTCAGCAAGTATAATTGATGAAGATGTTATAAGAATGAAAAATCCATATAGACATGAAGGTGGAATTGCAATTTTAAAAGGCAATATTGCGGTTGACGGGTGCGTTGTAAAACAGGCAGCCGTTAATGATAAAATGATGATTTTTTCAGGTAGAGCACGTGTATTTAATTGTGAAGATGATGCTATGATGGCTATAATTTCGAAAAAAATTGTCCCTGGAGATGTTATTGTAATAAGGTACGAGGGCCCTGCTGGTGGTCCAGGTATGAGAGAAATGTTGAGTCCGACAAGCGCACTCCATGGAATGGGTTTAAGTAATTCTGTTGCCCTTATTACAGATGGACGATTTTCAGGTGGTACCAGAGGGTTATGTATAGGACATATTTCACCTGAGGCCGCTTCAGGTGGAGTGATTTCAGTTATTGATGATGGGGATGTAATAGATATCAATATACCTGACAGAACATTAAATTTGAGACTAACGTGTTCGGAAATTAAAAAAAGAGTTGACAAAATTATTAAGCCAAAATTAAAAATCAAATCTGGTTATATGGCACGTTATGCAAGATTAGTACAATCTGCAAATACTGGTGCTATATTAAAATAGATGAAAATATTTTTCGAAATTTTCTTTTCATTTATGTAAGATATATTTTTATTAGGCTAAATAAAATGTATTTAATTTTATAGGTTCGCATATTAAGTTGATAATATATCACTAATTGTTTCCGATTCTTTTTATAAAATTTTATGTAATTAGTATAACTTGAAAAATGTGTTACAATATTTTATTAACATTAGTGAGTTTGATTGAATAGTGAATTTTAGTTGTTGTCGTTTTTAAACGTGTTTATTAAGGGTGAAATATTGACATGGCGAAAATAACTGGAGCTAAGATTTTGGTTGAAAGCTTGTTGAAAGAGAATGTTGATGTTGTGTTTGGACTTCCAGGCGGGCAGGTTTTACCAATATTTGACGCAATTTATGGATCAAAATTAAATTTTATTTTAGTTAGACATGAGCAAGCGGCATCACATATGGCCGATGGTTATGCTAGATCTACTGGTAAGCCAGGTGTGTTTATAGTTACATCTGGACCAGGTGCAACAAACACAGTTACTGGACTTTGCAATGCGTATATGGACTCTGTTCCTTTGGTTGGAATTAGCGGACAAGTTGCAACGAGTGTCATTGGTCAGGATGCTTTTCAAGAAGCCGATATAACAGGTATTACGAGACCAGTGACGAAACATAATTTTTTAATTAAAGACGTTAATGATTTAACAAGAACTCTGAAGGAAGCATTTTATATTGCTACAACCGGTAGGCCAGGTCCTGTTTTGGTAGATATTCCGATCGATATTCAACGTGCATTTTGTGAATTTATTTATCCTGATAATATTGATATACGTTCTTATAAGCCAAATTATAATGGCCACCCAATACAGATTAAAAAAGCAACTGAGATTATAAATAAAAGTGAAAAACCGATATTTTATATAGGTTCTGGCATTATTGTTTCTAATGCTGAATATGAAATTTTTGAGATATCAAAAAAAGCTAGTATCCCAGTTGTAAGTACTTTATTGGCAATTGGGGCGTATCCAGTGGATTATGATTTAAATCTAGGTATGCTTGGCATGCATGGTACTGTTTCTGCAAATAAGGCAATGCAAACAGCAGATGTCGTTATAGCTGTTGGCACGAGATTTGACGATAGATGTACAGGGAAAATTTGTGAATTTGCTAAAAATGCTAAAAAAATTCATATTGATATAGATCCAACTGCTATATCGAAAGTTGTTGATGTAGACGTGCCTGTAGTTGGTGATGCAAGAATTGTTTTAAAAAAAATACTTTCTTCCATAAGTTACAAAAATAGAAATAATTGGATTGATATGATTAAAACATTGAAAGCAGAAAACCCTTTGTGGTATAATAAAAATGATAATAAATTGCATCCGCAATATGTTATTGAAAAAATTTCTGAACTTACTAGTGGAGAGGCGATTGTTGTAACCGAAGTTGGCCAACATCAAATGTGGTCCGCGCAATATTATAAAGCAAAAAAATCGCGTTTGTTTTTAAGTTCTGGAGGCCTTGGGACTATGGGGTTTGGTTATCCAGCTGCTATTGGAGCAAAATTAGGAAATCTAAATAAAGAAGTTATAGTTATTGCTGGTGATGGCTCTTTTCAAATGAATATGCAAGAAATGGCGGTTGCTATATTAAACGAAATACACGTTAAAGTTGTTATTTTAAATAATCAATATCTTGGTAA
>JAIRSP010000077.1 GCA_031255375.1 Endomicrobium sp. | reverse complement strand
AATGGATACGTGTTACCAATTATTGAAATAGTACCTGTTGGTGAATTTTATGATTTTGAATCTAAATATGGAAACAATGGGTCAAAACATATAATTCCTGCAAGAATAACTGAAAAAGCA
Source organism: Endomicrobium sp. (assembly GCA_031255375.1). Next base: position 13,567 of record JAIRSP010000077.1, on the reverse strand, counting down.
TCAAAAATTGCTAAAAATAATGCAAAAATATTGTACGAAACTTTAGAATGTAAAGGGGCTTGTCGTTTTGATATGATTGTGGACTCAAGTGACAATGTGTGGGTACTTGAAAACAATACAATACCAGGGATGACGAAATCGTCTTTATTACCGGATGCCGGTATGGTTGCTGGATATAATTTTGAACATTTAGTTTTAAAAATTTTAGAGAGCGCATTTTAAAGTGCGTACTAAGCGTAACCTATCGTATAATAGAAATACATGTAGAATAGAAAATAAATATTTATATGTAAAAAATAAAAATAAGAGAAACACTAAAATATTTTTTTATTTATTTTCATTTGCATTAATTGTATTTTTATTTTACTTTTGTTATATAAAATTGATGTTTTTTTTTTGTGATCAAAGTAAATTTTTTATAAAAAATATTGTGATTACTAGAACAAAAAATATTACAGAAACCGAAATAAAAGAAATTCTTCCATTTAAAATAGGTGATAATTTTTTGAGAATTAATTTATCTAAATCTGAATTAGAAATTGAAAGATTAAAACCAGAATTGAAAAATGTTGTAATTAATAGAGGGTGGAGAAGAATTAATGTTAACTTTTGTGAAAGAATTCCAGAAGCATTTATAGTAAGCTCTGGCAAAATGTTTGGAGTAGATTTTGATAATAAACCTTTCCAATTACATGGACTTATGAACATGATTAAAGTTCCTAAAATTTTTTACAAATCAAATTCTGAAAGAATAAAACTTCTAAATTTTATTAAAAGATTCAAAATTATATGTAATAATGACTATATTAAAAATATTTTAAAAATAAAATTTAACGATGAAAAAGATTTAATATTTGTTACGCGCGATAATGTTTATGTTATTTGGGGTAAAGATACACAAGAATGTATGGCATCTAAATTTAGAAAATATAAAGAAATTTATTCAAACGCAATGTCGAAATATAAATTGTTAGAATACATAGACATGTCACTTTATGATTTTGGAAAAATTATTGTTAAACCTTATTATTGTGATTAAACAATAATTGTGTTTTTTAAGAACATATATTATAATAATGGAGAATTATAGTATTTATGTAAAATAATTGGTATAGTAATTATCAATTGTAAATATGTTTTATATAAAAGTAAATAAGGATTTTTTTGATGTCAAAACGTATGTTAACAGCTGGTGTTGATATAGGTAGTTGTAAGATTTCTTGTGTCGCGGGAATGTATGATGATGAAACAAAATTGGTAAAGATTTTTGGCGCAACGTCAGCAAAATGCGATGGAATTAAGTGTGGTGCCGTTGTTGATATACAAAAAGCAACAATGTCTATGCATAATATTTTCGATGAAATAGAAGAAATTACAAAAAATCGTATAAAAAATATAGTTATAGCTATTCGTGGTAATTTTATTAAATCAAAAAATTCAAGAGGTATTGCTAATGTAAGTCATTCAGATGGAGAAATTACGCATGAAACGATTATAAATGCATTGGAAAATGCAAAAAAACAAATAAAAATAGATTCTGATCAAGAAATATTTCAAATAATTCCTCGTGAATATATACTAAATCAGCAAAATGGAATACAAAATCCGATTGGGATGAGTGGAGCATATATTGAGGTTGACGCACATTGTTTCATGATTCCGAGTAGTAACATCGGAAATATAATGAAAATAACTTCTTTATCTGGGGTAGATTTTTGCAACAGAGTTTATGGGTATTTAGCTGCTAGCGATGTTTTAGTTACAAAAGAAGAAAAAGAATTAGGATGCCTTGTAATAGATTTTGGTGGACTTACGATTGGCGTTGTTAGTTTTGCCGGTGGCGTTATTAGGTATGTTGATGAAATTTATGATGGTTCCGATTATATTACAAGAGATATTGGACATAAATTAAGAGCGTCCTATTCTGTTTCAAATGAAATTAAAGAAACATATGGGGCAGCTTTTAAAGATGGAGATTTTAAAAATGAAGAGTTTGAATATATTGGTGTTGACGGAAATACTATAAGGAAATGCGATAGTCTCGAACTTATTGGTGTAATTATGCCAAGAATTGATAAAATTTTATATGAAATAAAAAATATTGTTGAAAAAAAAGAACGCGAATGCGGATTCTTGTCTGGCGGAATAATTATTACAGGAGGCGGGAGTAAACTTCCAAATCTTATCAGTGCATTTGGGAAAGCATTTGACTGTTCTATAAAAATTGGAACGTTAAATTCTAGTAAAGTTACATGTTCTAAGGAAATTTTAAATGATCCATCTTATGCTACTGCTATAGGGTGTGTTGTATATGATTCGTTAAATTTTAATGGCTATCAAAAAGATGAGAAATCATATAAAAGTAAGATATTTCCAAAAATATCAAAATGGTTTGAGGAAATTTTTTAAATGAACGTAAAAGTGTTGTTGCCAACTAAAGAAACAGATGTATTTCATCCTGCAGTAATTAAAATTTTTGGCGTTGGCGGTGGTGGTTGTAATGCAGTTAACAGAATGATTGCAGCTAATGTTGGCAATGTTGATTTTGTTGCTATTAATACTGATGCGCAGGCACTTCTTAAATCGTCAGCTCCAGATATAATACAAATAGGAGAAAAAATAACAAAAGGACTTGGTGTTGGTGGTAATCCTGAACTTGGAAGATTCGCAGCAGAAGAAAGTGTTGAAGAAATAAAAGGAAGACTAAGTGGTGCAGATATGATTTTTGTCACGGCAGGAATGGGTGGCGGAACTGGTACTGGCGCCGCCCCTGTTGTTGCAAGGCTTGCAAAAGAAAATGGTATATTAACAGTTGGCGTTGTAACAAAACCGTTTGAACATGAAGGAAAAATTAGAATGATGCAAGCAGAAAAAGGAATTGAAAATTTAAAAGAGTGTACGGATGCTTTGATTGTTATTCCAAATGAGAGGGTTTTTAATGTCGTAAATGAGAGAATAGCGCTTGATGCTTTTTATCATATAATAGATGATGTTTTGAGGCAGAGCGTACAAGCTATTACGGATGTTATAACAGTTACTGGTGAAATTAATAGAGACTTTGCAGATGTAAAAAATATTTTAAGCAATTCGGGAACAGCATTAATAGGCATAGGCGAAAGTACGACTTCGTATGTTAAAGAAGCTGTAAAGAAAGCTGTAACGAGTCCGCTTCTTGATAATTATGATATATCAAAGTCTGAAAAAGTACTTGTAAATATAACAACGAACTCCGATGTTACAGCCTTAATTCTTCAAGAAATATTTAATGATATAAAGAGTTATGGTATCAACGGGCATATATTTTTTGGACATACGATAGACAATAGGATTGATGATAAAATTAAAATCACAATTATAGCAACTGGATTCAATACTAATAAAATTAATTTTGTTACAAAAAAAAATGTTAATTGTAATGATCTTGTTAAGTCAGATCATTTTTTACAAACTGATATTGAGGAAATGATTATTGATCCTTCAAAGCCGGCGTATACTTATTGGAAATTAAAATTTCTTAAGTAAAGTAAGTGTGAACAGAAAAATTGTAATACATGTGTTTTTGAACGTTATTTGAAATACGTGTAATTGTATTAAGAATTTTAAATGTATTTTACTACTACAAAGATTGCAGGAAATATGAAAAGTAAAACAGTAAGAAATAATGTCTTACGTTTTATGAAATTGGATCCAGCAAATTTAATCGTTGCGAAACAGATTCACGGTAATAATGTAAAAGTTGTTAATAGCCTTATAAAAGATAACGTTGTTGCCGATTGTGATGGCTTGATTACAGCGAATAAGAAAATAATACTTGGAATTTATACTGCTGACTGTATTCCGTTATTGATGTATGTAGGTAATAGCGAATTGAAAGTTGCGATTCACATTGGATGGAGAGGTTTATATAGTGGTATAATAGAAAATGCGATTGAATTGTTAAAAAATAGATTTTATGTAAATTTTGGCAAAATTAAAGCCTACATAGGACCGCATATATGCCCATCTTGTTACGAGGTAGGAAATGAAATATGCAGTGTATTTGATATTGAAGATAGCAATAAATTAAATTTATCAAAAATAGTTTGTGAAAAATTAAATAAATTTGGCGTTATTAATACTAATATTTTTGATATAAAACTTTGTACTTTTCATATAAATAATCTATTTTTTTCATATAGACGTACTAAATGTGATGAAAGAATTATGTCAGTAATTGTATAATAAACTTGTGTATTTGTTTTTTTTTGATATTTTTTTGGTTTTGTTGTATCATCTTATATTAAAAGTTTTTGCAAATGGTTGATTGTTTTATTAACTAATAAAATGATTTGAAAAGTGGTGATGCTTATGTTATCAAAGTTACAACATATAAGAAAATCTATTGATGAAATAGACAAAGAAATTGCAGAACTTATAAATAAAAGAGCATTACTTGCACTGGATATTGCAAAAATAAAAAATGAGAATAAAAATAGGAAAAGTGATATTGTTGATTATTATGTGCCATCACGTGAAAAGGAGGTTATTAAAAATGTAATTTCTATAAACAATGTTTTAAGTGTGGAATCTATTAAAAATATATATACAGAAATAATAAGTGCGTGTAGGAACCTGGAACATCCTATAAAAATTGCATTTTTAGGTCCGTTTGCTACATTTACACATCAGGCTGCAATATATAATTTTGGACTGACAAATCATTTTATTCCTGTTCAAAGTCTTAACGATGTAATTTCCGAAGTTGAAAATAATAGAGCAAACTTTGGGGTTGTACCAGTAGAAAATTCAGACGAGGGATCTATTGATATAACACTTGATATATTAGTTGATACTGAATTAAAAATATGCGCAGAGGTTAGCTTAAAAATAGAGCAGTGTCTTTTGGTTAAAGATCCGAATGTTGAAATCAGAAAAATTTACTCACATTCGCATGCTCTTGCTCAAAGTAGAAATTGGATTATAAGAAATTACCCAAACGTAGATTTGGTCTCGGTTTCTTCAACGGCTGAGGCAGCAAAAAAAGCAGCAAAAGAAAAATTTGCTGGCGCTGTCGCATCTGAAGTTGCTGCAAAAATGTATAATTTATGTATTTTACAAAAAGGTATTCAAGAATCCAGAAAGAATTTTACTAGATTTTTTGTTGTAGGAAGGACAATAACAAAGCCAACTGGTAAAGATAAAACTAGTTTAGTTTTTACCGTAAATGATGAAATTGGCGCGTTGTATAATGTGTTGGAAATTTTTAATAAAAGTAATGTGAATTTAATGAAAATTGAATCTCGTCCTACAAAAAAAAGAGCGTGGGAATATATGTTTTTTGTTGATTTCAGAGGGCATATTAATGAAAAAAACGTAATTGATATGATAAAAAGTTTAAAGAATAATTGTATATTCGTAAAAAGTTTGGGAAGTTACCCAGAAGCTTAAAAAAATAAAATAGTGTTGTTTTAAATATTAAATCAAATGAAAATAACAAAAATAATAAGAAAAACATGTGAAAATTTTGAACCATATATTGCTGGAAAGTCGATAGATGAAATCAAAAGAAAATTTAGGTTAAAATCAGTTATAAAACTTGCGTCAAATGAAAATCCGCTTGGCCCATCAAAAAAGGCGATAAATGCAATAAAATCAAATTTTAAAAATATATTTCTTTATCCAGATTCTAGTTCTTATTATCTTAAAATAGCATTGTCTAAAATATATAATTTACCTGTTAAAAATATTTTTACAGCTGCAGGTGGAGATGAAATTATAGAAATTATAGCAAAGTTATTTTTTAATTGTGAAGATGAAATAATAGTTTCTAAATATTCTTTCACAAGATACGCTATGGCAATAAAATTGATGAATTCAAGATTAATTTCTGTACCTATGAAAAATGGATTTTCTTATGATTTGGATGGCTTCTTAAATGTTTGCAGTAAAAAAACAAAAGCAATTTTTATAACTAATCCTAATAATCCTACTGGTACGTATATTACAAAATTTGAATTATTAAATTTTTTAAAAAAAATACCGATAAACGATGAATTTGATATTAAGCCACTTGTTGTACTTGATGAGGCATATTTTGAATACGCTACATTGGAAAAAGATTATCCAAATGGTATTGATTTTTTAAATGATAATCCAAATTTAATAGTTTTCAGAACATTTTCAAAAATTTATGGTTTAGCGGGATTAAGGGTAGGGTACGGTTTTGCAAATGAAAAAATAGTTGATTATATTGAAAGAATAAGACCTCCTTTCAATGTGAATTTTTTGGCTCAGATTGCTGCTGCAGAAGCTATATTTGATAAGGAGCAAGTCGACAGTAGTAAAGCGCTTGTAAATGAAGAAAAAAAATATTTATATTATGAATTTCAAAAACTTAAAGTGAAATATATTAATACAGCTGCTAATTTTATTCTTTTTAGTTCGTTACCATTTACTGGTAATGAATTGTTTAAAATGCTTCTTAATGAAGGTGTATTAGTAAGGTCAATGAATGAGTATGAATTACCATATAACATTAGAGTAACGATTGGCACACATGAGGAAAATAAATTATTTATAGAAAAATTAAAAAAATGTTTAATAAAAAACAAGAAATAAAAATTTTATCTTCATTTATAAGAGAGAATGTAATATGATAATCACTTTAAAAAAATGCGCAGAAAAGAAAGATATTTTAGTTGTATCAGAAAAAATAAAATCGTTAGGGTATAAGCCATGTGTTTTAAAAGGTAAAGACGTTACAATTATAGGTATGATAGGTGAGTACGCAGAAAAATATAAGGAAATTTTTGAAGCTATGGATATAGTTGAGCACACAAGTGAAATTCAAAAACCGTACAAACTTGCTTCAAGAGAATTTAAGAAAGATAATACTGTAATTAAAATAAACGAAAACGTTAAAATTGGAAGCAAAAAAATACATGTTATAGCTGGTCCTTGTGCTATTGAAAGTAAAGAACTAATGGTTAAAACTGCTGAAATAGTTAAAAATTCTGGAGCCACAATAATTCGTGGAGGTGCATTTAAACCAAGGAGTTCACCTTATGCATTTCAAGGCCTCGGAGAAGATGGATTAAAATATATTAATGAATCAGGTAAAAAGTTTTGTATACCTACGATTAGCGAAGCTATGACGGTTGAGCAGGTTGCTATGTTATCAAAATATTGCGATATCATACAAATAGGTGCTAGGAATATACAAAACTACGATCTTTTAAAAGCTGCTGGGAAACAGAAAAAGCCTGTTTTATTAAAAAGAGGTATGGCTACTACATTAAAAGAATTTTTACTTTCTGCTGAATATATTCTTTCACGTGGTAATTATAATGTTATGCTTTGTGAAAGAGGGATAAGAACTTTCGAAAACTCTACAAGATTTACTATGGACTTGAATGCTGTTCCTGTTTTAAAGAAACTTACTCATCTCCCTGTAATTTTAGATCCTTCTCATGGAATAGGCATAAGGGAGCACGTTGGAACAATGGCAAAAGCATGTATTGCAGCTGGAGCCGATGGACTTATTATAGAAGTTCATCCAGATCCTGAAAACGCACTTTCAGATGGACCACAAAGTTTATTGCCAGATCAATTTAAATTATTAATGAAAGATTTAAGCTTAATTGCAAAAGCGATTGGAAGAGAGATATAATTTTAATGTCAATGTTGAATTTATGTATTATAGGATTAGGGCAAATTGGTGGCTCTTTAGGATTAGCTTTGAAAAAAAATAAAGCACCATATCATATAACTGGGATAGTTAGAAGAACAGAATCAGCGGAAATAGCATTAAAACTTGGAATTGTTGATGAGGTTTATTTAAACTTAAAATATGTAAAAAATTCTGATATCATTGTTATATGTACGCCTGTCGATATGATATTATATTTGTATAAAAAAATATACAGTATAGTTGATAATAATAAAGATGTTATTATCACAGATGTTGGAAGCGTAAAGTATTCAATTGAAAAAAAAATTAAAAATTTTATGGTAAAAAAAAATAAGTCAATTTCTTTTGTTGGCACACATCCTATGATTGGAAAAGAAAATAATGGTATTTTTTCAGCAGATGCTGATATGTTTAAGAATGCGAACGTTGTAATTACTGGAGTATGTAAAAAAATGACAAAAAAAGAAATTTTAATATTTAAAATGTGGAAATATGTTGGTGCGAATGTATTTAAGATGTCATCACAAAAACATGATAAACTTGTCGCATTTACAAGTCATTTGCCACATGTTGTAGCTTTTTTATTAAAAAAGATGTATAAGAAAATAAAAAAAAAAGATTTACAAATTAGCATGTTGGTGTCAAGTTCTTTCAAAAGCGCAACTAGAGTTGCTGTTTCTGGTTCAAATGTATGGGCTCCAATTTTTAAATTGAATGGTAAAAATATTGAAAAATATCTGTTTGAATTTATAAACGAACTTAATAATTTTAAACAAATTTTAAATGATAAGAAAAAAATTGAAACTGAGATATTAAGTATACAAAAATAAATGATAAAAACTAAAAAAAATAATACAATTTGCGGTGTTATTGAAGTACCAGGTGACAAATCGATTACACATAGAAGTATTATGCTTTCAGCTTTAGCGAATGGTACTTCAATTATTAGAAATTATTTATTATCTGATGATTGCAATAGAACTATTGAAGCGTTTCGCAAAATGGGTGTAAAAATTAAGGTTGACAAAAATGATTTATGTGTAGATGGACTAGGTTTAAAACTTGGAGATCCAGTTTGTAAAAAGTACAATATTTATGCCGGTAACTCTGGAACAACAGCTAGGTTGATTTCTGGTATACTTGCTTGGCAGAACTTTGAAACAATTATTAGTGGTGATGATAGTCTCTCGGTAAGACCTATGCAAAGAATTATAGATCCATTATTAAAAATGGGTGTAAATATTAAATCAAACAATGGCCTGCTTCCATTAGTAATAAACGGTAGAAAATTATTAAAGTCAATAAATTATAAAAGTGAAAAATCTACAGCACAAGTAAAATCAGCAGTTTTATTTGCAGGACTGCATGCTGATGGGCCAACAACATACAGTGAGCCAATCAAATCTAGGGATCATAGTGAAAGAATGTTAAAATCTTTTGGTGCTAATATTAATGTTAATGGTAACTCTATCACAGTTTATCCTCTTGACGAACTTATTGCACAAGATATTGTAATACCTGGAGATATATCGTCTGCTGCTTTTTTTATTGCAGCGGCATTAATTGTGCCAAAATCTGATTTGGTTATAAAAAATGTTGGCATAAATCCTACTAGAAATGGCTTTATCGATGTATTAAAACAAATGAAGGCAAATATAAATTTAATTAATGTTAGAGAAATATCCAACGAACCTGTATGTGATATAGCTATAAAATATTCAAAATTAAAATCTACTAATATAGATTCATCTATCGTTCCACGTATGATTGACGAAATCCCTGTCTTTGCTCTTGTCGCTAGTCAAGCTGATGGTGTTACAAAAATTTCTGGCGCAGAAGAGCTTAGAACAAAAGAAACAGATAGAATAAATGCTGTTGTTAGTCAATTTAAAAAACTCGGAATACAAATCGAGTCATCTGATGATGGGTTTTTAATAAATGGATCTGCAAGCGAGGAAGGACTTTTAACATCCAATAATACTATTCTTGATAGTTTCAAAGATCACAGAATTGCAATGACTTTAAGTATAGCTTCATTAATTACAAAACACGAGGTTACAATTAATGATTCAGATTGTGTTAACATATCGTTTCCAAGTTTTTATAAAATATTAAAAAGTATATGTACGCAAAGTTAAGCAAACCGTCTATTTTATTTTTGATTGGAAGAAAAATATTTAAATTTATATTTACTTTTTTTTATAGATTGAATATTAGTGGATTGGAAAATATTCCGTCTAAATCTGGATCTATAATTGTCTCAAATCATTTAAGTTTTTTTGATCCACCGTTAATAGGGTCTGCAATAAATCGTCCAATATATTTCATGGCAAAAAAAGAATTATTCGATGTTCCAATATTAAATTTTTTAATTAAAAGAACACATGCGTTTCCAATTGAAAGAAATAAACAAGACATAAATGGTATGAAAAATGCGATTTTTATTTTAAAAAATGGGCATTTACTTTTAATGTTTCCAGAAGGTAGTCGTTCAAAAAATAGCAAAATTGGAAAAGCAAAAGCTGGCGCAGGAATGCTTGCATGCAATACACAATTGCCGCTAATTCCTGTAAAACTAAAAAATACAAATTTAATGTTAAAATTTAAGCGCTTAGAGGTAAAGTTTGGAATGCCAATATACCCTCCAAAAAAATTTACAAAACATGATTATATTGTTTTATCTCAAAAAGCATTAGATATAATAAAAATTATGTAATTATTAATATATTTTAAAAATGATATGTTTAAAATCAAAATAACTGATAATGCAGGATTTTGCTTTGGCGTAGAAAGAGCAATAAATTTAATAGAAAAAGTTATTAATAAAAATCGTGAAGTATATACTATTGGGCCTATTATACATAATCCACAGGAAGTTGAAAGGCTTGAAAAAAAAAATGTAAAAGTTTTAACTGATATTGATAAAATTAAAAATTGTTTTTTAATTTTGCGCACACACGGTATACCATACTTACTTTATAAAAAACTAAGAAAAAATAAATCAATCAATATAATAGATGCGACATGTCCTTTTGTAAAAAAAACACAAAAAATAATCAGCAGATTAGGGAATAGTATAAAATCAAAAAATGAAATGATTATAATAATTGGAGAAAGATCTCACCCTGAAATTATTGCATTAATGTCTTATAATAAAAGTTGCAGTAAATGCGTTGTTATTGAAAGCATTGTTGAGGCGCAAAATTTTAACGATAAATGTTGTAAATTAAATGTTATAACCCAAACAACTCAAACTTTAGAAAATTTTGAAAATATTATAAAAATTTTAAAAAAACGATATAAAATAAAGGCTTATAATACAATATGTAAAACTACATTTGAAAGACAAAAATCTGCTAAAGATCTTGCAAAATGCGTTGATTTAATGATAGTGATAGGTGGTAAAAATTCTTCTAATACAATGAAACTTTTTAAAGCTTGCTCTTTAAATACATCTACTTATCACATTGAAACGGAAAAAGAGTTGAAAAAAAAATGGCTTTTAAATGTAAAAAAAATAGGACTAACCGCAGGAACATCTACGCCATATTGGATAATAAAAAGAGTTGAAAAAAAAATAAAAACATTATTAAATTAACATGTTTACTTAATATCTTTGATTATGTAAAACGTTTATAGTCTGTGATTATTATTAAGAATTGAAAACATTTTATTGATGCATAGCAATCTTGTTTGTATTTTTTTTATAATTAATTTTCATTACACATTTCTATGAAATTTAAAAATTCTCCATTGTGTTTTATTCTAAAGTCTAAATGTGGACCGGTTGCCAATCCCGTACTACCAACATATCCTATTATTTGTCTTCGTTTCACTTCTATACCCTTTTTTATGCCTTTTTCATATCTTGAAAGATGTCCATAATATGTTTCATAATTATCGCTATGTTTAATAATGATCAATTTACCAAATCCACCATTATTATATTGTGCTTTTAATATAATTCCATCATCAATTGTCATAACTGGAGTTCCTGTTTTTGCTACGTAGTCTGTACCTAAATGTGGTCTTATACGTTTTAATATTGGATGAAATCTATTTTTTGTAAAAGGTGAACTTATTAATTTAAAGTGTAGCGGTGCTCTTAAAAATCTATTTTTAAGTAATTTATCATTTTTATAATGTGTACAATTCTGAGTTTTCTTTTTTTTATTGTGAGATACAACATTTTTTGATAATTGTTTTTTGGTTTTTTTTACATTGACGATTTTAAAATTGTTAATATGTTTTTTATCTTTTAAATAGTTTGATTTTGGTGAAAAAATATGTTTAAAAAAAAATAAAATATTTAATGGTGAGTTTTTTGATATTAGAATTTGTGATTGCGAATATGGTGTAGCAATTGAGTTTGTTTTTTTTATTTTTAATTTATTATTGTTTATTTTAATTTCTAAATAGTACGAAAATCCATTTTGGTAATAATTAAAATATTTTAATTTTTTTGTTTTTGAATCGTAGATTATATCGTAATAATCATATGGCATACATTTGTCAACATTCATTGCATTTTTTAATTCTTTAATAATTCTTATATAATTTTCGTATGAAAGACTTGTGTTTTTTATTGTCGAAATCAAAGTATCACCTTGTTTTATTACAATTCTTTCAATTTTTAATCTATCTCCAAAGATATGATAAAAAAAATTTATAAATTGTGATCTATAGATTATCAGCGTGTATAATAAAACAGTAATAAGGGATATAATGTAGATTTTTTTTTGTAATAATTTCATTATGAGAATATTTTATCAGATTTTATTTTTTTTTGACAATACTAAAATATTTATTGTAAACTTTGTTGGGATTTAAATTAATTTTGTATTTTGCGTGTAACGTGCGCATATCTGTTACATGTATTTACAGTGCTGTTGTTGTGTGTTATTGCGTTTTATGTGATTGATTTGGGAGATATTATGGTGGAAATAAGTGAATTTAATGCAATTAGATTTTCGGAAAATGATATTACTGATTTTATATGTCCGCCTTATGATGTAATAGCTCCTGATGAAAAAGAAAAATTAAAAAAAATGTCACCATTTAATATTGTCAACATTGAACTACCGGATTTGCTTGGGAAAAAAAATAAATACGAAAAGGCTGCAGATTTGTTTCGATTGTGGCAAAGTACAGGTGTACTTAAGCGCGATAAAAATTCTGCGCTTTATTTTTATGAACAGATCTTTAGTGATCACGGGATTCAAATGAGTAGAAATGGTTTTTTTGCTGCTATGAAACTTAGTGATCCAAATTCTTATAAAAGCCCAGTAAAATTACACGAAAAAACACTGATTAATCAAAAGCATGATAGGTTTGAATTTTTGGAAACTGTAAAAGCAAATATTAGCCCGATTTTTTGTTTTTTTAATGATGAGAATTTTATAATTAAGAATGTTTTTAATAAAACATGTAAAAAAATACCTTCTGCAATAGCCAGAGATGGTAATGGAACTTTTCACAAGTTGTGGGTTGTTAATGATGAATATTTGATTAAGACTGTGAAAAAATGTTTATTCGATAAAAATGTATTTATAGCTGATGGACACCATAGATATGAAATTGCTTGGGAATATAATAAAAAAAAAATAAAGGAAAATACTTGTCGTTGTTCTTTACAAGAAGATCATAATTATGTACTAACTTATTTTTGCCCTGTTGAAGATCAATATATTTCAATTTGGCCTACGCATAGAATTGTTGATGAGCCACTTGAATTAGAATTGAATATTTGTAAATATTTTGACGTACATTCTGCGAGAGATTTTCAAAGACTTTCTAAAAAAGATATTCAACCAATAATGATTTTTAAAAACGGCAAATATAGGGTTTTAACAATAAAAAAATATTCATTACTTAAAAAAAATATGCCGAATAACAGCA
>JAIRSP010000025.1 GCA_031255375.1 Endomicrobium sp. | reverse complement strand
ATAGAAAATCTAAGAAGAAAAGTTGGAATGTTGTTTGCAGTTCCAACCCCTCTTCCAATGACAATATACGAAAATATTGTCTATGCTCCAAAACGTCTTGGTATTATTTCTAATAAATATGAGCAAGACATATTAGTTGAAAGAGCATTAAAAAACGCTTCTTTATGGTATGAGGTTAAAGATAGACTGAGGTTGTCCGCCATGAAAATATCTGGAGGTCAACAACAAAGGCTTTGTATTGCAAGAATTCTAGCAATTGACCCAGAGGTTATATTATTTGATGAACCATGCTCTGGTCTTGATCCGATATCTACTGCAAAAGTTGAAGAGTTGATGATTGAATTAAAACAGAAATACACAATAGTATTTGTAACAAATAATGTAAAGCAAGCATCTCGTGTCAGCGATAAAACTGCATTTTTTTTAATGGGTAATATTGTTGAGATTGATACTACAGACAAATTATTTATATCACCTAAAGAAAAACAAACTGAAGATTATATAACTGGTAGATTTGGATAAAATATTAGATATGATAATTTATTACTTTTTTAATTTATTGTCTTTGTAAGTTTTGTTTGTAAATATATGTATATATGAGTTGTTATTTTTGTTATATTGATTTGATTGTGAGAGGGGACTGAATAAACAAATGTATAAAATAGAGGTAAAAAATTTTAATTTGTATTATACAAATTTTCATGCTCTTAAAAATATAAATATTATTATAAGTGATAAAAAGATAACTGCTATAATAGGTCCATCTGGATGCGGTAAATCGACATTTTTACGATCAATAAACAGAATAAATGACACAATAGACGGCGTACATATTAGTGGTGAAATTAATATTTGTAATAAAAATATTTACTGTAACAAAGTAGATGTAAATATTTTAAGAAAAAATGTTGGAATGGTTTTTCAGAGGCCGAATCCATTTCCGATATCGATTTATGAGAATATTGCATTTGGATTGTATGTGAACGGAATAAGTTCAGATAAAAGTATTGTTAGTGAAATTATAAAAAAAAGCTTGATAGATGTTTTATTATGGGATAGTGTAAAAAATAAACTACATAAATCTGCACTAAGTTTAACTTTAGAAGAACAACAAAGACTTTGTATTGCAAGAGTTATTGCTATTGCACCACATATCGTTCTTCTTGATGAGCCATGCTCTTCCCTTGACCCGATTTCAATTCAAAAAATTGAGGAACTCATGATTAACATGAAAAATAAATATACTATTGTAATTGTTACGCATAATATGCAACAGGCAGCAAGAATTTCCGATGATACTGCTTTTATGTTTTTTGGAAAGCTTGTTGAATTTAATGAAACAGAAAAAATGTTTACTAATCCATTGGAAAAAGAAACTGAAGATTATATTAGTGGAAGATTTTAATATATAAAAATTTGATTTATGATTTAAACTAATATAATAATATCAATAAACAGTGCATATTGTTGTGCAATATTATGTGGATAAAAATAAAATAATGGTAAAAAAACAGATGAGACATTTTGATATTGAGATGAATGATTTGCAGCATCGTCTTGTTGATATGGCTACACTTGTACAAAAAATGATAAAAACTGCTACAGAAAAACTAGTCGTAAAAAACACTAAAAGACAATCTGATTTTGTACTTGATTTTGAAAAAAAAGTTAATATCCAAGAAATAATTATTTATGATAAATGCGTAAAACTTATAGCATTAAATCAACCAGTAGGCGTTGATTTACGATTTATAACTTCAGCTATGCGCATTAATAATGATTTAGAAAGAATGGGAGATGAGGCTGTAAATATAAGTAAAATTGCTTCATGTTTAATAAAATATCAAAAACTAGATTTACAAGTAATTAATATTTCAAAAATGATAGAAATTGTACAGGATATGATAATGAGTTGCATAAAATCTTTTAATACAAATAATGCGGAAATTGCATTATCTGTACTTATAAAAGATACTAAGGTTGATAATTTAAGAGATGAAATTTTGAATGATATTAAAAATTTAATTATAGAATTCCCAAATGCTGATTTCATTATAAAAGCTATTGATTTAATTTTCATAACTAAAAGTATAGAAAGACTAGGAGATCATACTAAAAATATCAGTGAAGGTATTATTTTTATGATTAACGGAAGAAGATGTTCATTATTCAAGAAAAAATTAAACAAAAGAATATAAAAGTATTTTTGTATATAATATTGTTTTTATTGATAAGGTTGTTAAAAAATATTATGTTAATTATAAACACTGGTGATGGTAAGGGTAAAACCACTGCTTCTGTTGGACAAATAATTCGTTTTTTAGGCCATGGTTTGAAAGTTTGTTTTATACAATTATTTAAAAGAGAAAATTTTTACGGTGAACAAAATATTTTAATGAAATTGGAAAATTTAGATTTTTTTTCATTTTCAAAAAAACATCCTTATTATTTATCTCGTAATGCTGATTTTAAAAAATTTATAAATTTATGTGATTCCGCTATTGAAAAACTACAAGAACTTTCAGAAATTAACTCAAAAAAATATGATTTGATCGTTTTAGATGAATTTAATATTGCCATAAGAGATAAACTTATAGATGAAAATGAATTTGTTAAAATTGTAAAAATGTTATTAAGAAAATCAAACGTAATAATCACTGGGAGAGGGTGTCCAAATGCGTTAATAAATATGGCAGATATAGTAACAGAAATGAAAGATGTAAAACACTGTTATAAACATGGAATACAGGCTCAAATTGGAATAGAATATTGATAAATATTTTAATCATAATATGTCAATAATTAATAGTAAAAATAAAATAATTTTTTGTATTTTTATGTTGTTATTTTCTGCGATTAGTGTATCTTTTGCAAGTGATTATAAACGCATAATTTCCTTGGCGCCATCAATTACAGAAAGTCTTTATGAATTGGGTCTTGAAAAATTTGTTGTTGGTATAACGTTTTATTGCCCTAAAGGTAAAACT
>JAIRSP010000071.1 GCA_031255375.1 Endomicrobium sp. | reverse complement strand
CCGTTCGAGCCCGGGTAAGGTTCCTCGCGTATCATCGAATTAAACCACATGTTCCTCCGCTTGTGCGGGCCCCCGTCAATTCCTTTGAGTTTCAACCTTGCGGTCGTACTCCCCAGGTGGATAACTTATCGCTTTCGCTTGACCACCGACGTCTATGCGCCGACAGCGAGTTATCATCGTTTACAGCGTGGACTACCAGGGTATCTAATCCTGTTTGATCCCCACGCTTTCGTGCCTCAGTGTCAATTACCGATTAGTATGCTGCTTTCGCAATCGACCTTCTGCGCAATATCTATGCATTTCACCGCTACACTGCGCATTCCGCATACTTCACCAATATTCTAGCTAATCAGTTTCAACGGCACGGGAAATGTTAAGCATCTCCTTTTCACCGCTGACTTAATTTGCAACCTACGCACCCTTTAAACCCAATGAATCCGGATAACGCTCGAATCCTCCGTATTACCGCGGCTGCTGGCACGGAGTTAGCCGATGCTTATTCATTAGATACCTGCAATAAGATACACGTATCTCATTTTATCCTCTAATAAAAGCAGTTTACAACCCATAAGGCCGTCTTCCTGCACGCGGCATGGCTGGTTCAGAGTTCCCTCCATTGACCAATATTCCTTACTGCTGCCTCCCGTAGGAGTCTGGACCGTGTCTCAGTTCCAGTGTGTCCGTTCACCCTTTCAGGACGGATACCCGTCATCGCCTTGGTAGGCAATTACCCTACCAACTAGCTGATAGGACGCAAGATCATCTTAAAACGCATTTCTGCTTTAACCTCTGTTTGATGCCAAACTGTGGTCTTATGCGGTATTAACTCAAATTTCTCTGAGGTATCCCCCATTTTAAGGAAGATTTCCTACGCGTTACTCACCCGTTTGCCGCTAAATCCTACGATGTTCTGTAAGACTTCGCACAACTTGCATGTGTTAAGCACGCCGCCAGCGTTCACTCTGAGCCAAGATCAAACTCTCCATAAACAAAACTTCATTCTTAGTTTTACAAAAAAATTAATATACAAATTAAAACTTATCAAAAACTAAAAATAACTTCATGAATCAAATAATTATCAAAATTTAAGTGATACCTGTCTGCGCGTTATTTAATTTTCAAAGAACAATATACTTTCATACACAAAAACTACATAATAAAATCTTAGAATTAAATGTTGACTTTTGACATTAAAAACAACAGTAACGTTTGGCAATGATATAATATTTGTTTTATTTTGTCAATTTTTTTTACGTATTATATTTTATATTTTTAATTTTATTTAGAAAAAAATAAATTACAAAACATTCGATTTTAAAAATAGCGGACGACGGGAATCGAACCCGTATTACCAGCTTGGGAAGCCGGTATTTTACCATTAAACTACATCCGCAAATACACATACAAAATTAATTATCGAACTTTAATTTTGATGAAATCAACTCTAATGCCTCATTTGTATTTGAGACTTCCCCATTTTGCTGTGCTTCAAAAACAAGATTCAAAATTTTACCGATAAATGGCCCTTGTTTTAAACTAAATTTTTTCATTATTATATTGCCATCGATAATTTTCAATGTTGGCTTTTTATTTTTCAATTCATAGTAATATTTCATAAGTTTTCTTACAGATTTTTCTTGAGACTTTAAAACAATTGAAGGAAAAATTTTTAATCTTTTATAGGAATACCAGTCTGACATTGAAAGAATAAATATATCAGGTATGTTGTCTCCAATATCCCTAAAAAATCTTAATATTGCATTTTTTGTAATTGAACCATTTTTAGTTAATCCTGATAAACGCATATGATTTTCTATTAAAAAACTCACAATATTAATATCTTTTTTACTAAATTTTATAGATTGCATAATTTTTTTTATTTTTTTAGCGCCTAATTTTTCATGTCCAAAAAAATGTATTTTACCACTTATAAATTTTGACGTTTCAGGTTTTGCATTATCGTGAAAAAGTGCAGCAAGTTTTAATAATCCTTTTCTGGTAACATTTTCAGAAAAAACATTATTATTATTAAAATGCTCATTTAAATTCAAATAATTATCAGGAAAATATTTTTTTAAATTATTAAGAATTTTTTCAACAAATTTCATAGTTTCAAAAGAATGTTGAAATAGTCCATTAGAATGATAGTAATATTTTTTATCAACTTTTTTCATCACCTTAATTTCATCAAAAATTTCTGAAATCAACTCGCATTTATCCATTTTTTTTATAAAATCTGTAGATTTTTTTGTTGACAATATTCTAGAAAACTCATTTTTAATTCTTTCTGGTGCAACCCCATTAATAAATTTTGCATAATATCTAATTTGTTTAAAAGTTTCTTTTGAAATTGTAAAACCTAATTCAGCAGCAAGACGAAATGCTCTTAACATTCTTAACGGATCTATCTCAAATGATTTAACAGAAGTAGTATTTATTATTTTTAAAATATAATCATTCAATGCTCCGAATGGAGCATAAATATTTAGGTTTTTCAGATCTTTCAGGTCTTTTAAGTCTTTTATGTTTATGGCAATCGCATTTATTGTAAAATCTCTATTTTGTAAATCTTGTTCTATTGTTTTTCCGTTGAGCAATGAAACATCTATATTTTTTATACTACTGTTTTTTAACATTATTCTATATGTTTTATTTATATCATTTAAAATTACAAATTTTGATTTAAATTTACATGCAATTTTTTCTGAATAATTCAAAACCTTTTTTTTTACAACTAAATCAATATCACTATGTTTATTTACACGTTTTAAAAGAACATCTCTTAAAAACCCACCAACAATATAAACATTAAAACCACTTGACAAAGAATTCAATCTTTTTATGATATCAATTGCTTCTATTATAGTCTCCTTTTTCATTATGAATATTATTAATTGCACAACAAGCAATAAGCGCAATTACCCTATACTAAACAAAACATGAAATATGAAAACCGCGCCTATCCGGACTTGAACCGGAATTACAGGCTTCGGTGACCAGTGCTCTATCCATTTTAAGCTATAGGCGCATCAGATACATATTATTTAAATATATAACAAAACCTTTATTGATTACAGTGAATATATAACAATGGGAAAACGCAGTATAATATTTTCTTATTTTTACTATATAGCATCATTCAAACGACATATATATTTATATACATTTTCCATCGCATTATTCACATGCAACATACCCTTTGATCCTCCTCGTGCAAAATCCTTACTACCACCAGAAGACCCATTTATACCATCAGCAAATACTGCTGCAATCTTGCTTGCATCAATTCCTTTTATTAAATAGTCTTCTGTAACAAATGTAACAAAAAAAACTTTGTTCATATCTTTTACAACCAATAATCCTACAATAGATTTTAATCTATTTTTTAATTTATTTGATAAAAGTCTCAACAATTTCATGTTAGTATTTGTAACAAAAGTGGACAAAAAATTTATTTCACCTATTTTTCTAATTTTTTTAATATACAAGCCAATTTCATACGACATCAACTCATTTTTTAATAAACTAATTTCATTTTCTAACTTTTTGTAATCAACAGTATATTTAAAAATTTTATTAACTATATTTTTATTTTGGACATTTAATAATTTTGATGTTTCTTTTAGTATTTCCTCGTTCTCAAAAATATAATCTTCCGCAGCACTACCAACAACTGCCTCTATACGTTTTACATTAGACGCAATAGAAAACCCAGACGTAATTTTAAAAATACCTATTTCACCAGTCTTCTTTACGTGCGTTCCGCAGCATAATTCAATCGAATAATTACATTTTTCATTTTCATCTTTTATTGAAACTACCCTTACTTTGTTTTTATATTTTTCATCAAACAACGCAACAGCATCAAGATTTTTGGCGTCTTCTATATTCATAACTTCTGAACAAACATGTAAATTTAATCTTAATATATGATTTATTTTTTTTTCTATTGCAATTAAATGGTTTTTTTTTATATCGCAAAAATTTGTAAAATCAAAACGTAGGTATTTACTTGTTACAAGTGATCCAGACTGAACAACATGTGTTCCAAAAATCTCACGAAGAACTTTATGAAGTAAATGCGTTGCTGTATGATGTCTTGATATTTGTTTTCTATATTCAGTATTTACAATTGTTGATACAATATCACCAACTTTTAGCTTTCCTTTTAGAACTTTTATTTTATGCACAAACAAATTATCAACAGGACTAAAAACGTCGTCAACAATACTCTCGAAACAATCATTTATTATTTTACCTTCGTCAGCAATTTGACCACCTGAAAATGCATAAAAAGAAGAATTTGAAAGTATAATTTCACCGCTATTGCCAGATACCAATTCTGAGACTATTTTACCGTTCACAACAATGCTTAAAACTTTACAATTACTCTTATAGCTATCATATCCAACAAATGATGTATCTCCAATTTTTTCATGTAACCTTAAATAAAAATCAATATTTTCTTCATTTGGTCCATCATTATTCCAGGTGAAACGTGATTTTTTTTGTGCAATACTCTGTTCGTTTTTAAATTCATTCTCATTAATAGTTAATCCATTTTCAATAGCAATTTCTTTCGTTAAATCATACGGAAATCCATATGTATCGTAAAGTTTAAACACAGTCTTTCCATCAATGTTATTAATCTTTTTTGATTTGTAAAATTTTACAATATCATAAATCATTTTTGATCCAGATTTTATCGTTTCTAAAAATTTTTCTTCATCATTTTTAATAATTAATTTTATATTGTTCAATTTTAACGAAAGATCTGGATATGTCGATTTCATAATTTCTACCACAAATGATGCGAGCATATTTATAAAAGGACTATCGCATCCACAAAGACTACCATATTTCTGTGCTTTTCTTAAAATTCTTCTTAAAACATAGCCCCTGCCATCATTGGATGGCAGTACACCATCTGAAATCAAGAATGTTGCCGCTCTAGAGTGATCTGCAATTATCCTGAGTTTTGATATATCCTTGTCTTTATTTTTTATTTTTAAAATATCAGCCGCAGCGTTTATTATTGGTAAAAACAAATCTGTTTCAAAAACATTTTTTTTACCATTTATGACAGCTGCGATCCTTTCAAGTCCCATACCTGTATCAATATTTTTATTTGGTAAGTTTTCAAGAAATCCATTAACATTGTTAAATTGCGTAAAAACTAAATTCCATAATTCAAGATACCTACCGCAATCACACATTGGACTGCACGAATCTTTTCCACATCCAACATCACTGCCTAAATCAACCAAAATTTCTGAACATGGGCCACATGGCCCATTATCCCCAATACTCCAAAAATTAGTTTCTCTATTCATTCTTATTATTTTATTTGATGGAACGATTTTTTTCCAAATTTCAACTGATTCATCATCATTTTTATACACGGTTACATGCAATTTATTTTTTGATAAAGACATATTTTTTGTTAAAAATTCCCACGCCCATATTATTGATTCTTCTTTAAAATAGTCTCCAAACGAAAAATTTCCTAACATTTCAAAAAACGTAAGATGTCTCATCGTCGTCCCAACCTTATCAATGTCAGATGTTCTAAAACATTTTTGACAACTTACAACTTTTTTAGAAAAATCATTAACTTGGCCAAGAAAACACCGCTTAAATTGCACCATTCCTGCAGACGTAAAAAACAATGTTCTATCTTTCGAAGGAACAAGTGAATCTGATTCTACAATATTGCAACCTTTATAATTAAAAAATTTTAAAAATTCGTTTCTTATTTGAATTGACAATTTGTTCATAATAATAAAACTCTATTAAATCCTAATTTAACACAACTACAAACCAATATCTACAGTTAACTTTTATTTGTTCTTTTACTATTCAACATCATATCCATCGGCTTTAGAGTTCCACGCTAAAGCGAAAACAAATGTACCAATGAGTCCAGATATAAAAACAAATCCCAAAGCATATGACCAACCAAATTTATCA
>JAIRSP010000047.1 GCA_031255375.1 Endomicrobium sp. | reverse complement strand
GGAAAAACAGGAACAGCACAAAAATTTCACAAAGAAACAAAATCATATTCTAATAAATATTATAATTCTTCTTTTTGTGGTATGATACCAGCAATAAAACCAAAAATTATAATACTTGTTATTATTGATGAGCCAAAATGTCTTAATTATTATGCATCATATGTAGCATCACCTGTTTTTGCAAATATTGCAAAAAGAGTTACGCAATATTTAAATATTGATAAAGACGATAATTAATAAAATTATATAAAAAATACCGTGAAATAATTATGAAACTGAAAAAAATTCTAAAAGATGAAGAAGTGACTATTATAGGTAATGATAATATTGAAATATCTGGAGTATCATATGACTCTAGAAAAATTAATAAAAACTATGTTTTTTTTTCAATTAAAATAAAAAATGATATTGATAGAATAAAATATATAAAAGATGCAATATCAAGCGGTGCATCGACAATTGTTACAGATACAGTATATAATATTGATAATATAACACAAATTATTGTCAAAAATATTTCTCGTTTCATGTCATCATTTTGTGCAAAATTTTACAATCACCCAGACAAAAAATTAAATGTTATAGGAATTACAGGGACAAATGGAAAAACAACAATAACGTATATGCTTGAAAGCATATTCACTAACTCAAATATTAATTGTGGCGTAATTGGAACAATTAACTATAGATATAAAAACAAGATAATTGAAAGTAATAATACAACGCCACAATCATTAGATATTTATAAAATTATGAACGATATGATAAATAATGATGTTAAATATATTATAATCGAAGTATCATCGCATGCTTTAGCTTTGGACAGGGTTTACGGTATAAATTTCGATATGGCAATTTTCACAAATTTAACACAAGATCATCTAGATTTTCATAAAAATAAAAGCAGTTACTTTAAAGCTAAACTAATATTGTTTAAAAAATTAGGGATATATTTTAAAAAAAATATTAGAAAATGCGCTATAATAAACATTGATGATACATATGGTAAAAAAATATTAAAAACAAAAATTAATGCAGAAATAAAATCATATTCTACAATAGAAGATAGTAACGCAAGCTTTATAGCAAAAAATATTATAGTTACAAATAAAAAAAGTATGTTTGATTTATTTTTTAACAAAAAAAAAATAAAGATTAAAATAAATCAAATAGGTTTACACAATATTTATAATGCAATTGCTGGTTTTGTTACTGCCTTATGTGTTGGTATTCCTACTGAAAAAATTGTTATCGGTTTAAATAAATTAAAATATATTCCTGGAAGATTTGAAAAAATTGATACAAATGAAATCGGATTTGATGTTATCATTGACTATGCACATACAGATGATGCTATAAAAAATACTTTACAAGTTATAAATAATTTAAAATTTAAAAAAATTATCACAATTTTTGGATGTGGTGGAAATAGAGATAAAAAGAAAAGATCATTAATGGGGGAAACGGTATCTAAAATGAGTGATTTTATTTTTGTAACATCTGACAATCCAAGAGAAGAAGATCCATATCAAATAATTTTAGATATAGAAACAGGAATAAAAAAAACTAATAAAAACAATTACAACATAACAATAAACAGGGAAATTGCAATAAAAAACGCTATAATGATGGCTGAAAAAGGAGATGTTATTTTGATTGCAGGAAAAGGGCATGAAAACTATCAAATTATAGGAACTAAAAAAATAAGTTTTAGTGATGCTGAAATGGCTAAAAAATATATTTATATGAAACAAAAACAAAAGACTACATTAAAATAAATTGAGCAAAAGGGGGTTTATATTTTAAATGGAATCATTTTGCCTTGAAGATTTAGTGCATGCAATTAAAGGAAAACTTATAATTAATAACTTAAATTTTCCATTAATTGGTGATATATCAATAGATTCAAGAACAATAAAAAAAGGTGATATATACTTTGCAATAAAAGGCAATAATTATGATGGGCATGATTTTATAAAAGAATCAATAAAAAAAGGAGCAGCAGTAATAGTATATTCAAAAAGAAGTATTAATTTTACAAAAATTGAATCAAACTCAGTTCCAATTATAAAAACAGATAATACAATTATTGCACTTGGAAAGCTTGCAAAAGTATATATTAATAAATTTAAAAATGTACAAATAATTGGTATTACCGGTTCAAATGGGAAAACAACTACTAAGGAAATCTTAACATCGATTCTAAGCAAAAAATCAAAGACTATTTCAAATAAAGATAATTTTAATAATATAATAGGGCTTTCTCTTACAGCATTTAATTTAACTTCTGTTGTTAAATATGCTGTATTTGAAATGGGGACATCTTCGTACGGTGAAATAAAAATATTATCTGATATATTAAGGCCATATGTTGGTGTTATTACAAATATAGGTCTTTCACATTTGGAAAATTTTACTTCACTTAATGGTGTATTTAGAGAAAAAAAAACATTATTCGATAATGTATCTAAAAATGGTTTTATCATTATAAATAATGATGATAAATATTTAAAAAAAATATATAAATTATGTAGTAAACATAAAATAATTACATTTTCTTGTAGCACAAACGATGCTGATATTCAAGCAAAAAATATAAAATTATATTTTAATAGCATAGATTTTGAATTGTATTATAATAAAAAATCAGTAAAAATTAGGATGCCAATAAATGGGAAATTTAATATACAAAACGCGTTGGCTGCGGCCTCTTGTGCAATTGGCCTTGGTATTTCACTTGATGATATAAAATCTGGAGTAGAAAATTTTAATCCACCAAAAATGCGAATGGAAACAGTAATAAAAAATGAAATAATTTTAATAAATGACGCCTATAATGCAAATCCATCGTCAATGCAAGAATCAATACGGTCAGTATCGCATTACTATGTTAACAAAAAAATTAATCTAGTACTTGGAGATATGCTTGAACTTGGTAAAAAATCAATTTATTATCATGCTAAACTCGGAAAATTTATTAATCTTCAAAAAAATATATATTTTATATACCTTATTGGTAAATTTAGTTTTCATATAAAAAAAACAATAACTAATAAAAATGTTTTTTACACAAAAAACCCCAATATTATTTTAGAAAAACTCATCAATGATACCTTAATTGATAAAAATTATGTATTTTTGTTCAAAGCTTCAAGAAATATGAAATTAGAAGAAATTTATAAAAAATTTTGCAATCTTATACAATAAATACGTGGTATAAATGCTATATTATATTTTTTGTTATTTAGATAAAATATCAACGATTTCACAATTTAAAATCTTTAAATATTTAAATTTCAGATTATTTGGAATTGCTACAACAAGTTTCTTAATCTGTCTTTTTGCATACCCATACACAATAAATAAATTGAAAAATTTAAAAATAAAACAAATTACAAGAATTGATGGTCCAGAAATGCATTTCAAAAAAAATAATACACCAACTATGGGTGGAATAATTATTTTTTTATCAGTTTTCGTGTCTACTATGCTATGGGCTAAATTAAATAATAGATTCATAATTTGGTTTTTAATAGGGTCAGTATGGTTTACATTTCTAGGATTTTGCGATGATTATTTAAAGATAAAAAAAAAAAATGTAAAAGGGCTTTCAAAAAAATGTAAACTTTTTTGGCAATCTGCATTTTCTATATTATTATCTATATACTTATTTTTTTATCCTCAAAATCATGAATTTGTAACATCGATAAGTATTCCATTTTTTAAAAATATTATTGTGAATATTCATTATTTATATGCATTGCTTGTAATTATTATAATTGCAGGCAGTTCAAATGCGGTTAATTTAACTGATGGACTAGATGGAATTGCAGCATGGAATGTGGTAATTGCGGTTTTTACACTATCCGTGTTTGCATATCTTTCAGGTAATATATATATATCAAAACATTTGTATATTATAAATGTGGTTGGATCTGAAGAAATATCAATATTTTTATTTGCAATTATAGGATCATGTCTTGGTTTTTTATGGTATAATTCGTATCCAGCAGATATTTTTATGGGTGACACAGGTAGCCTGTTTTTAGGTGGGATATTAGGTATGACATCAATATTTATAAAACAAGAAATTATCTTAATCCTAATTGGTGGAATTTTCTTTATAGAAGCACTTTCAGTTTTAATACAAATATTTTATTATAAAAAAACAAAAAAAAAGATATTTAAGATGGCGCCAATACATCATCACTTTGAAATGCTTGGCATTTCAGAAACAAAAATTACAATAAGGTTTCTAATAGCAGGAATAATTTTTTCAATATTTTCTATCATATCGTTAAAGCCGAGGTAAATTAATGAAGAAAAAAATAGTAGTCCTGGGCCTTGGTAAAAGCGGTGTTGCTGTTGCGAATCTAGCAATAAAATTGGGGTATGACGTTTTTGCAAGTGATAATCGAAAAATTAAAATAAAAAATTTAAATAAAAAAATAGTAAAAGAAGTTGGCAAACATTCAATAAAAATACTAAATTCTGACATCATTATAAAAAGTCCAGGAATTAGTCCAAATATTCATATTTTAAAAGAGGCAAAAAAACAAAAAATAAAAATTTTAAGCGAAGTTTGTTTTTCGCTCAAAAATTCAAAATATAAAAAAATAGTCGCAATCACAGGTACGAATGGAAAAACAACGACAACTGATTTGACTTCAAAAATAATAAAAACAACATATAAAGATACAATAACATCTGGTAATATAGGTTATCCATTGTCAAGTATGGCGCTAAGTACTACGGAAAATACTTTTATCATAATTGAACTTTCAAGCTATCAACTAGAAGATACACCAAAATTTAAGCCAAATATATCAGTACTATTAAATATATCACCTGATCATCTAGAACATCATAAAACAATGAGCTCATATATAAAAGCAAAAGAAAATATATTAATTAATCAAAAGTCTGATGAATTAGCAATAATAAATTATGATGACAAAATATGTAGAAAAATAGCAAAAAAAACTAATGCAAAAATATTGTTTTTTAGTAAAAATTATATAAAGAATGGTGTATTTTATAATAATGGAAATATAATAATAAATATAAAAAACAAAAATATTGTAATAAAGCCAAAAATTAATATTATTGGTAAACATAATATAGAAAACATTTTAGCTGCAACGGCAATTTCGCATAGTGTAGGAATAGTGCCTTGCAAAATAGAGGAAGTTATTTCAAAATATAAAGGAATAAAACATAGAATAGAATTAGTAAGAACATTAAATGGCGTTGATTATTATAATGACTCAAAATCAACAAATGTTAATTCAACCAAGGTAGCATTGGAATCTTTTAATAAAAATATTTTGCTTATTATTGGTGGACGTGATAAAGGGGGTACATACAACTGTATAAAAAAACTTATAAAACAAAAAGTTAAATTCGTTCTTCTTATAGGTGAATCCTCTGATAAAATAAGAAATAGTTTAGATAATTGTACAAAATTTATGTATTGTAACAGCATGAATGACGCCGTAAAACAAGCATCTAAAATAGCAATATCAGGTGACACAGTATTACTTTCTCCGGCATGTTCTTCTTTTGATCAATTCAAAAACTTTGAGGAACGTGGCAAAATATTCAAAAATTTAGTACTTAATTTATAGATTTATATTTAAAAAATTAAATCGTGGATTTTTTAAATTTTTTTATATATTGATAGAATATTTATAGAAATATGTTTTTTCAATTTATATATTGTTTGTAAATTAAATTAACACAACAAAAAAAGTACACAATAATATGTTTAAAATTAATTTAAATAAATACGATTTTACTCTTATATTCATAATATGCACATGTGTGATTTTCGGATCATTTGCAGTATTTTCATCAAGTAGTATTATGTCAGAATTAAAATGGTCAAACCCTTATAAATTTTTTTTTAAACAAATTTTGTGTATTAGTATTGGTTTTGTTTTAATGTTTATAACAAGTTTTTTAATCAATTACAAATTTTATAAAAAATATTTAAAATTGATTTATTTGTTGTCATTAATATTAATTATTGTGGTACTGTTTGTAGGAATTTCACGGTCTGGAGCAAAGAGATGGTTAAATTTAGGTTATTTTAACATACAGCCTTCTGAAATAATTAAATTTACTACAATAATAATTACATCGAACTTTATATCAAAAAAAAATTCAATTAAAAATCTCAAAAGATTAACATCATTTACACTTATTATCCTGATTATAACATTGCCAATTGTTTTTGAACCTGATTTAGGAACACCAATTCTAATAATATTAGTTTGTTTTGCAATGTTATTTTGCGCAGGAATAAAAATAAAAATTGTATTACTAGGATTTACGATAATGTTTGCATTTTTAATTGAGGAAATTATAAGAAAACCATACAGATTAATAAGATTAAAAAATTATATTGAATCTTTTATAAATATTAATATGTCTTCATATCAAATAAGGCAATCATTAAATGCATTTGGGTCTGGCGGTTTTTTTGGAAAAGGTCCTGGAAAAAGTGAAATAAAACTCATGTATTTACCAGAAGCTCATACAGATTTTATATTTCCGATAATTGGAGAAGAGTTTGGATTTCTTGGTACAAGTATAGTTATTCTATTTTTTATATATCTATTATTAAAAGGAATAAAAATTAGCAAACATGCACCAGATACGTTTTCCAAATATTTATGCCTAGGAATAACTTTTTCAATTGTTTTTCAAGCTATTATAAATATTTCAACTACAATTGGCATATTACCAACAAAAGGTATGCCGCTACCATTTATATCATTTGGTGGAACATCAATAATTATGACTATGGCAATTTCTGGAATATTAATAAATTTATCGCAATACAAAACAAAAAAAATGAAATAATAGATTTGTTCCGTTTTTTTTGTTTTATTCAAATAATATATAAGTATTTATATCAATACGAAAAAATTAAAATGTTTTTTTTAAATTTGTTTTAAAAATGAAAAACAAAAATATAATTATTATTTTAAGTGGAACCGGTGGTCATATTTATCCTGGAATAGCAATTGCTGAAGAATTCAAAAATAGTGGATATGATGTAATTTTTTTTGTGGCAAATAATCAAATTACATCAAAAATATTAGAAAATAGTAAATTTGCACATATCAAATTCAATATGTCTGGAATACCAAAAAAAAAAGTATGTGCACTATTAATATTTTTAATTAAAGCAAAATTTTCACTTTTAAAAGCATTAAAATATATTTTAAAGTTGAATCCAATAGCGATAATTGGAATGGGTGGCTATATGTCAGTTCCTGTTATATTTGCTGCTAAGATATTAAATAAGAAGACTTTTATACATGAACAAAATGTTATCTTTGGAAAATCAAACAAATTATTAAATAAAATAGTTGATAAGACATTTGTAAGTTTCAATAATTATAAAAAAAACTACAGGAACATTTTTGTATCCGGTTGCCCAATAAGAAAGTCTTTATTATTAGCAATTAACAAAAAATCAATATTAAAATCAGAACAAAAAACTAAAATTTTTACAATTCTAGTCTTTGGTGGGAGCCTTGGCTCAACTGTGTTAAATAAAATTGCATGTGAAACACTGCTAAGCTTAAACATATGTAATAAACTTTGTGTTCTTCATATTACTGGACCAAATGATTATATTAAAATTAAGGACAAAATTATAAAAAAAACTAATGATTATGTTATTTTTGATTATATGCATAACATATATAATGCTTATATAAAAAGTGATATTGTTATATGTCGTTCTGGTGCAAGTACTGTGTTTGAATTGAAAGCGTTAAACAAACCTGCAATATTGATTCCATATCCATATGCTACAAATAATCATCAATATTTAAACGCAAAAGAAATAGAAAAAAGCAATCATGTAATAATAATTGAAGAAAAAAATCTTACGAAAAAAAAATTGAAGGAAGCAATACATGTATTAAAAAAAAATATAAATGATAATAATCAATTTAGTAAAACAAAAAAAAATATACTTGAAAAAAATCTTCCACAAAGACTAATAGTTAATGAAATAATCAAAACAATAGATACAAACAATTCAAAATTAAAAAACAAGAGACAATATTAATCAATAAAATAAAAAATACACTAACATTAAACATCGTTTGTTATGCTATTTATAATAGCAATAATAAATGTAACTTATAAAGTTATTTAATTTTGATAAAAAAATAAATAATGCTAAAATTGTATTTCACGATATAAATAGCTTTCAACGTTAACAAACAATTAACTAAATATTTATTTTATAGTACAAGAATTACTATATAAAACTATGAAAAATAAATTTAAATTAATTTCAAAATTTAAACCTTCAGGTGACCAACCTTACGCAATAGATTCCCTGTACAATAACTATTTAAACGGTAATAATTCACAGGTTTTACTCGGTGTTACAGGTTCAGGAAAAACATTCGTTATGGCAAATATTATTGAAAAATTACAAAAACCAACATTAATAATATCACCAAACAAAATTTTAGCAGCACAAATTTATGGTGAATTTAAAGCTTTTTTCCCAAATAACGCGGTAGAATATTTCGTATCCTATTATGATTATTATCAACCTGAAGCATATATTCCTTCTAGTGATATGTATATAGATAAAGATGCTTCTATAAATGATCACATAGATAAATTACGCATGAAAACAATAACATCAATTCTTGAAAGAAATGATGTTATTGTGGTTGCATCTGTTTCTTGCATATACAACTTAGGCACACCGATAGATTATGAAAATATGTGTATTAAATTAATAATTAAAAATGAAAAACCTATTAATCAATTATTGCATGAGCTAATCAAAAATCATTACAAAAGGAGCGAATTAGAACTTAAGAGAGGATGTTTTATAATAAAAGGTGATACAATTGAGATTTTCCCTTCGTATCTTGAAACGGCCATAAAAATAGAATTTTATGGAAATACAATCGAAACAATTAAAGAATTTAATCCAATAACAGGTAATACAATTTGCAGAAAAAATAAAATTTATATTTATCCTGCAAAAATTTTTGTTAGTAACAGGTGTAAAATTAATAAAGTACTAAATAATATTCAAAATGAGTTAAGCAAACAAGTAAAAATGTTAAAATCTCAAAATAAGCTAGTAGAAGCGCAGCGACTTGAACAAAGAACAAAATACGATATTGAAATGATGGAAGAAACAGGAATATGTAATGGTATCGAAAATTATTCAAGACATTTACTAAATAAATCTGAAGGTGAAAAACCGACAAGTCTTATAGATTATTTTTTATATAAAAATGATGACTTTTTAACGATAATAGATGAATCACATATTTCATTACCACAAATAAAAGGAATGTACGAATGTGATAAAGCCAGAAAACAAACACTTATAAATTTTGGATTCAGATTACCATCTGCTTTAGACAATAGACCGTTAAAATTCCATGAATTTGAAAAACTTATAAAAAGAACCATGATGGTATCAGCAACGCCAGGGGATTATGAAATTGAAAAAAGTAAAAAACATATAATTAGTCTAATTATAAGGCCTACCGGGTTGGTTGATCCAGAAATTATTATACGACCAACAAATAGACAAATACATGATTTAATAAAAGAAATAAGAAAAAATGTTAATAAAAAAAATAGAGTTCTTGTTATAACACTCACAAAAAATATGTCTGAAGAACTATCCATTTATTTAAATGAAAAAGGGTTTAAAACAATATATCTTCATTCGGAAATAAATATTTTAAAAAGAATAGAAATACTTAAAAATTTACGTCTCGGGTATTTCGATGTTTTAATAGGAGTAAATCTTTTAAGAGAAGGTCTAGATTTACCAGAGGTATCATTGGTAGTAGTACTTGATGCTGACAAAGAAGGTTTTTTGCGTTCAAAAACTACGCTTGTTCAAATTTGTGGAAGAGCAGCAAGAAATATCAATGGTAGAGTTATTTTTTATGCAGATACATTAACAAATTCAATCCAAAGCACACTAAAAGAAATAAATCAAAGACGTAAAAAACAACTTGAATATAATAAAAAAAATAATATTAAACCTAAATCAATAATTAAATCCATTCATGAACTTAATGAATTTAATAATTTACAAAAAAATAAATTAACAAAATATATCAATGAATCAGAAGAGATTCGCAAAAATAAATATACGCCGAAAAACATCGATAAAATAATAAAAAATATGGAAATGCAAATGAAAAAATTTGCAAATGATCTTGATTTTGAATCTGCTTTAATTATTAAAAATAAAATATTTAAACTAAAAATCGCAAAAAACAAAATCAAAGTAAAAAATATTAATTATTAATAAAATATTTTTGACATAAATATAGTTTTTTAATAGAATGAACATGTCATTTAAATTGATGAAAAGATAATCAACTGTTACCATAATATTTATGATTATCATGTAATCCTGATCGCTTGAAAGTAAATATTGACCGAATCATATACGATAGAAAAAATAATTAACATACAAAAATTTAAATTTATTTGCTTTATTCTTATCAATTTTGTTTTGAGTTATCTTTAAAAATATAAAAAAGATAATTGGTTAAATAGTGATAATGATGTATTTTATATTTGCTTTTTAATTATTCGATGTAGTTATTAATGATATTTCGTTTATATCGAAATCATAAAAAAAAACAGAGTATAATATGTTGGTAGGCATTATAAAAAACATCAGTAATGATTACATGAATTACGATAAAATATATTTTGAAAAA
>JAIRSP010000022.1 GCA_031255375.1 Endomicrobium sp. | reverse complement strand
TATTTATTAGAAATAATACCAAGACGTTTTGGAGCATAGACAATATTTTCGTATATTGTCATTGGAAGAGGGGTTGGAACTGCAAACAACATTCCAACTTTTCTTCTTAGATTTTCTATATTCATATTAAAAATATCCATACCATCAAGATAAACATTCCCTTCATGAGAATACGTGAAATTTAAATCATTCATTCTATTTAAAGTTCTTAAAAACGTTGTTTTACCACTATTCGATGGACCTATAATACTGAAAATTTCATTTTCAGTGATATTAATATTTAAAGATTTTAAAACACATTTTTTACCATAATAACAATTTAAATTCTCAACAACAATTTTATTTACCATTTTTTATGTTTCCTAAAATAAATTCTAATAAAAATTGCAATAAAACTTATTGTTAAAACCATTATCAACAATACAAGAGCTGTGCCGAATATAATATCATTGCTAACATTCGGAATTTGGGTTGAAAGAATATACAAATGATATGGCAAAGTCATTATTTGATCAAATACAGATTTTGGCAAATGTGGCACATAAAACACAGCAGCAGTAAATAATATTGGAGCTGTTTCACCTGATATTCTTGCAATACTCAATATTGTTCCTGTCATAATAGATGGAACAGCGTTTGGAAGCACAATATACATTATTGTCTTCCATTTACTTACACCAAGGGCCCAACTGGCTTCTCTAAATGAATATGGAACATTTTTTAGCGCATTACATGATGTTGTTATAATAACGGGCAGCTCCATAATAGACAACGTTAAAGCACCAGAAATAATAGAAACACCAAACTTCATAAGTACAACAAAAACATAAAATCCAAACAAACCATAAACTATTGATGGAATTGTTGCTAAATTAACAATTCCAAGTTTTATTAAATTTGTAAACATATTATTGTCTTTTGCATATTCGTTTAAGTATATTGCTGCAAAAATTCCTATCGGCAAACTAATTATAATAGTAAACATAGTTATTGCAAAAGTGCCAACTATAGCAGGGAAAATTCCACCACTTCTCATTCCATTTTTTGGCATAGAAGTTAAAAACTCAAAATTTATTGTTGATATTCCATTTATTATAATTATAAAAATAATAGCAACTACAGGAATAATTGCTATAATAGTCGCAAATAATAATGCAAAATACGAAAGTTTTTGTGATAATTTAGGATTTAATCTCAATTTTATCATTTATTATTTTTGTTTCTTCTAACAAATAAATCAGCAATAAAATTTATTATAAATGTTATTAAAAAAAGTATAAGACCAATAGAAAATAATGCTTTATAATGCATGCTACCATTAGTTGCCTCGCCCATTTCTGATGCTATGACGGATGTTATAGTTCTTACAGGTTCAAAAATTGAATTTGGTATTCTAGAAGAATTACCGGTTATCATCATGACGGCCATTGTTTCACCTATTACTCTGCTTATTCCAAGTATTACAGCAGCTATTATACCTGGTTTTGCTGCCTTTAATACAATTTTTTTTATAGTTTGCCATTTTGTTGCACCTAAAGCGAGTGCGGCCTCTCTGTAATGCCATGGGACTGAATGTATTGCATCTTCTGATATCGTGATTATTGTTGGTATAGACATAAACGCAAGCATTATTGACCCTGAAAATGCTGTAAGTCCAGTAGGAATATTACATATTTTTTTAACATATGGTACAAGTACAGTCATTCCGATAAAACCAACAACTACACTTGGGATAGCCGCCATAAGCTCAATTATAGATTTTAAAATATCTCTCATATTTTTATTAGCAACTTCTGAAATATAAAGCGCCGACATGATTCCAATTGGAACAGATATTAAACATGCAAAAAACGTAACAAGAAACGAGCCGATGATAAAAGGCAAAATACCAAATGAAGCAGGCTCTGAGTTTGGATACCAATATTTTCCAAAAATAAATTTAATGATATTAAAATCTTTAAAAAATGCAGAACCTTCTATAAATAAAAATATAAAAATTAAAATAACAAAAATAATCGATAACATTCCGCACAAAAAAATCACTTTTTCAATCACAATATCTATATTTTTTTTTATTTTCATTATTAATATTACTCTCAAAAACAAAAATATAATTATTTATGTAAAAAAAATATCATTTTATATTTATTGTATATTAAAATTATTTTTCGCATTTTTTATTTATTATACTTTTAATCGGTACAAATCCAGTTTTTAAAATAATTTTTTGTCCATTTTCAGATAAAATATAATCAATAAATTCTTTAATATTATCATCTGGTTTACCGTTTGTATAAAGATACAACGGTCTTAACATAGGGTAGCTATGATTCATTATGTTTTTCAATTCTGGATAAATATATCTATCATCTTTTGTTGATATAGAAACAGCTTTTACACTTTTATTCAAAAAACCTATCCCAACATATCCTATAGCATTAGGATTTTTTGAAACTTCGTTATATATAGCTTGTGACGATGGCATAATAAGCGACTTAACGCCAAATTCATTATCATCACCTAAAACATGTTTTTTAAAAAGCATGTATGTACCTGAATTGCTCTCTCTTGAGAGCACAATTATTTTTTTGTTTTCCCATCCTAATTCTTTCCAATTAATAATTCTTTCAGTAAAAATATTTTTTAACTGTTCAATAGTCAATTTATTAATACAATTATTTTTGTTTACAATTATAGCAACGCCGTCCAATCCAATTTTAAATTTATAAGGATATATATTTTTGTTTTTTGCAAGTACGGTTTCCTTTTTATCTATTTTGCGAGAAGACATGGTTATATCACACATTTTGTTTACTAACGACATAAATCCAACCCCAGAACCACCTCCTGAAATACTTATATTAAAATGTTGATAACGATTCATAAATTCTTCAGATAATTCTTGCATAAGATTTACGATTGTGTCAGAACCCTTTATTTTTATAAAACAAGAATATTTACTCTCATTTTTCAGTTTCATACAAAAACATAAAAATATAAACGTTAGCACAAAAAATAAAACAATTGCAAAATAATATTTATGTTTAATTTTTAAATACATTTTTAATTCACGAATCATCTTTATACTAATACTGCACTATAAACTAATTACTATATGACAATGCAATTGAAACGAAAACATTAAAAAAACAGCCTAATAATATATAATTTGTATTAACAATACGAATTTATATATTTAAACAATATTATTCCCATTCAATAGTTGCTGGTGGTTTATTCGATATATCATACACAACTCTATTCACGCCTTTAACTTCATTTATAATTCGTGAAGATATTTTTTCAAGTAATTCATATGGTAATTTTACCCAATTTGCAGTCATTGCGTCATTAGAATTAACAACCCTTATAGCTACAACATATTCATATGTCCTTGCATCACCCATAACGCCAACCGTTCTAACTGGCAATATTACAGCAAAAGATTGCCATATTTTCTCATACAATCCTACTCTTATTATTTCGTCATTAACTATATAATCAGCTTTTTTTAAAATATTTAATTTTTCATCAGTTATTTCACCAATGATTCTTACTGCAAAACCTGGTCCAGGAAATGGATGTCTATTTATAATGCTATCTGGAAGTCCAAGTTCTTTTCCTAAATTTCTAACCTCGTCTTTAAACAAAAATTTTAGCGGTTCAATAAGCTTCATTTTCATTTTATCTGGTAGTCCACCAACATTGTGATGAGTTTTAATTGGAATTTTTGAACCATTTATTGAAAAACTTTCAATAATATCTGGGTATATAGTTCCTTGTAAAAGAAAGTCAATATTTTTTATTTTTTTAGATTCATCATCAAAAACTTCTATAAAAGTATGACCTATAATTTTTCTTTTTTTTTCAGGATCTACTATACCTTTTAGCCTAGATAAAAATATATTTTTCGCATCTATAATAACAAGATTTTTTTCAAAAATTTCACTAAATACACTGTGTATTCTATCTGTTTCTCCGACTCTTTGTAATCCATGATCTATATATATACATATTAATTGCTTTCCTATAGCTTTATACAACATCATAGCAGCAACAGAAGAGTCGACTCCACCTGACATTGC
>JAIRSP010000053.1 GCA_031255375.1 Endomicrobium sp. | reverse complement strand
CTATCTGTTTCTCCGACTCTTTGTAATCCATGATCTATATATATACATATTAATTGCTTTCCTATAGCTTTATACAACATCATAGCAGCAACAGAAGAGTCGACTCCACCTGACATTGCACACAAAACTTTTCTATTTTTGATTTCCTCTTTTATTTTTTTAATTTCGTCAACAATATAAGATTTAATAGTCCAATTTTTCTTTGAATTACAAATTTTGAATAAGAAATTTTTCAAAATTTTTCTTCCGTTAACCGTATGATTTACCTCAGGATGGAATTGAACACCATAAATGTTTCTTTTGATATTTTGTATTGCAGCAAATTGATGATTATCAGATTCCGCAATAACATCAAAAGACTTAGGAACATTAAAAAGCCTGTCTCCATGACTCATCCATACTATTTCATTCAAATTGAGGCCATTAAATAACAGGTGATTATTTTTTATTTTAATATTCGCTATTCCAAATTCTCTATGTTCAGATTTTATAACTTTCCCACCAAAATATTTTGCTATAAGCTGCATACCATAGCATATTCCTAAAATAGGAACACCAAGATTCCACACAATATCATCTGGACAAACAAACCCATTCGAACAAACACTGTCATAGCTTCCAGATAAAATTATTCCATCTAAATTTTTATGTTTTAAAAATATATTAACATTTTTATTTCCAGGATATATTTCACAATAAACATTCTCTTCTCTTATGCGCCTTGCAATTAATTGAGTATATTGTGATCCGAAATCTAATATTAAAATCATTTTATTTTGTCCATTTTATTTATAATTATAACTTACGGTTGATTGTATCAAATTTTTGCTGTAATTATTTTTTTTTGTTTATTATACTTTCCATTTCTATCAGCATATGAAACATCGCAAACATCATTCATTTCAAAGAATAAAATTTGTATTATACCTTCGTTTGCATAAACAACAATAGGAACCAATGTTATATTAGATATTGAAATAGTTGCATATCCTTCCCATTCAGGTTCAAACGGTGTAACATTTACAATAATACCGCATCTTGCATATGTAGATTTTCCAAATGCGATCGTTAAAACGTTTCTAGGAATTTTAAAATATTCTACGCTTTTACCTAAAACCATAGAATTTGGAGGAATTTCTATATAATCTTTAACCTTTATATTTTCAAATAATTCATCGCATTTTTTTTTAGGGTCAATAACAATTTTTTTATTTGTTTTCATGATCATAAATTCATTTGAAATTCTTGCATCGTAACCATATGAAGAAGTACCAAATGAAACATTGTCTTTTTTTATTTGATTTTCACTAAATGGTTCTATCATTTTATAATCAAACGACATTTTTTTTATCCA
This sequence comes from Endomicrobium sp., assembly GCA_031255375.1. The sequence continues at coordinate 2,319 of JAIRSP010000053.1, read as the reverse complement.
TTTATCATTTTTAATCATTTTTTTCTCATAAATATAAATTTACACAAATTAATAAAAAAATAAAAACTAACTAAAAACACTTTGAATAACCACAATTACGACAGGTTGCACAACTTTCCAAAAAATTTAACATATCACCACAGTCTGGACATTGCGGGCACGCTCCGAATAAATTATTTTCCGAGTAATTATTATGGTTCTTTTTTTTATTTTTGTCCATTGAATTTGAATTGTTATTAAGCGCAACAGCAGTCAAATCAGTATCACTATTATATGTTTCTAGAGCTTTAGCAATTGCATCGGCACAAGATAAAATTGTATTACCATCAAAAATGGTTGGTGATGGACATCTTATTCCTTTTAATTGATCTATAATTTCATGTTGTTCAACACCAGAACGTAACAATAAAGAAATCAACCTGCTAACAGCCTCTGATTGAGACGATGTACATCCGCCAGATTTTCCAAGTTGTGTAAATACCTCACACACACCAATATCATCTCTGTTTACTGTAACGTACATTTTTCCACACCCTGTATGCATAAGAAATGTCAAACCTTTTGTTTTTTTTGGTCGAGTCCTTGGACTTACATCATAAACATTTTTTTCTTTTACAATATTTAATACTTGTTTATCTCTACTGCCATCACGATAAACAGTTACACCTTTACATCCAATTTCATAAGAAAGAATATAAGCTTTTTTTATATCATCCTTTGTGGCAGAGTTAGGAAAATTAACTGTTTTAGATACTGCATTATCTGTAAATTTCTGAAAAGCTGCCTGCATCCTTATATGATCATCTGGAGAGATATCATGTGATGTAACAAAAATTTTTTTTATCATATCAGGAATTTTATTACATTTATTAATGCTACCAGTTTTAGTTATTTCATCTATAAGCTCTAAAGAATAAAACCCTTTTTCTTTTGCTATTTTTTCAAAATAGAAATTCACTTCATACATTTCTTTGTTATCAAGGCAATGTAATCTTTTATAAACAAGACCAAAAATCGGTTCAATACCTCCAGACGCAGACGCAATTATACCTATAGTTCCAGTTGGTGCAATTGTTGTTAACGTTGCATTTCTAATTGGTTTTTCATTTGCATAAATACTTTGCTTAAAATTTGGGAAAGCCCCTCTCTTGCTTGCAAGTTCCTCAGATGCAGCATGAGACTTAGATTTAATGAAGAACATAAGCTCTTCTGCAAGTAATATTGAATCTTTTGATCCGTATGGTATACCTAAACAAAAAAGCATGTCTGCCCACCCCATAACGCCAAGGCCTATTTTTCTATTCAATTTACTTGTTTCTTCAATTATTTTAACTGGATAATTATTCATATCTATTACATTGTCAAGAAAATGAACAGCAATTTTAATTGTTTTTTCAAGTCTGGTCCAATCTATTCTAGAATCGTTTTTTACAAAATTACCAAGATTTTTTGTGTAATCAATTTTGAAATCATTTTTTACAAAATTGCCAAGATTTATCGAGCCTAAATTACATGATTCATAAGGTATAAGAGGCTGTTCTCCGCATGGATTTGTTGACTCTATTGAAGACACTTTTGGAACAGGATTATAATCATTAATTCTATCTATAAAAATTATACCAGGTTCTCCATTCTTCCATGACTGATAAACTATTTTTTCAAAAACACTTGTTGCACTTATTTTTCCGGTTATTTCACCGTTACGCGGATTATAAAGGTTATAGTCTGTGTTTTTTTTTAACGAATACATAAATTCTTTCGTAATCGCAACCGATATATTAAAATTGTTCAAATTATTGTCTTTATCTTTACAAGTTATAAAATCTAAAATGTCTGGATGATCAACCCTCAATATACCAATATTCGCACCACGTCTTGTTCCACCTTGTTTAATTGCCTCTGTGGCTGCATTAAAAACTTGCATAAAAGATATTGGGCCTGATGATACGCCGCTCGTAGTTTTAACTATGTCTTTTTTTGGACGTAGTCTTGAAAATGAAAACCCAGTTCCACCTCCAGATTTATGTATCATAGCAGTATTTTTTAATGTTTCAAAAATAGAACTCATTGAATCATCTATTGGTAGAACAAAACATGCGGAAAGCTGTTGCAATTGTCTCCCAGCGTTCATCAGCGTTGGTGAATTAGGTAAAAAATCAAGTGATGACATAATAAAATAAAATTCTTTCGTTAATGCATCTACATCGGAACTACTATCATAAATTTTATCTGCTTGAGCAATATTGTTGGCAACCCTATAAAATAAATCTTCAGGATTTTCAATAACATTTCCATTTTCATCTTTTTTTAAATATCTAT
>JAIRSP010000073.1 GCA_031255375.1 Endomicrobium sp. | reverse complement strand
TTCCGTTGTTGAAAAAAAATCATTCTCCACATTATTCATTGTAAAGCCTCTATTACGTAAAATAACAAAAACATTTCCATTTGATAACACAATTTGAACAAGCTAAAGAAATAATTATTATAATCATTTTTATATATTAACTTATACTATGCAAATCCAGTTTTGTTTAGCATTTCAATTGTGATATCTCTATCTTTTTTGTTCGTATTATTTTCATTAATAAATTTTCTTATATATTTGGCAAAAATATCTACTTCAATATTAACTTCATCTCCATTTTTTTTAAACTGCATTATCGTATTATTGAACGTTTCAGGTATAATAAAAGTCTCAAAGTGTAAAATTGATACTGAAGAAATTGTTAAACTTACGCCATCAACAGCAATTGAGCCTTTGTTAACACAAAGATCCGTTATATTTTTCTCACACGAAAATATGATTTTATAAAATTGTTTAACTTTTTCTATAAATTTTATTTTTGCGATACCATCAACATGTCCACTTACAACATGCCCACCAAAACGTGAACAACATTTTAATGATCTTTCTAAATTGATTTTTGATTTTTTCTTCAATCTTGAAAAATTAGTGATATTACTTGTATTTGAACTATATTCAGCAATAAAACTATTTTTATTCACAAAAATCGCAGTTAAACATACACCATTTACCGAAATACTATCGCCTTTTTTAATATTGTCAAGATTTGTTTTAATTTCAATCTTAGAATCTGAAATACTTTTTATTATACCAACGTCTTCTATCAATCCAGTAAACATAATAATACTCTTTTTAACAACTATTTTTTAATAATACCTGTTACAAGCAGGTCAGTATCTATTTTTTTTACTTTCATATTTTTTATCAATAGTGAATCACTTATTTTTTTAATGCCACAGCCGCCAACACTCGGAATAGCAAAGTCACCACCTATTATTTTAGGAGCTATAAAAAAATAAATATCATTTACTACATTAGAAAACAAGGCTGATGCAATTAAATTTCCGCCACCTTCAATTAAAATTCTTTTTATTGAAAAAGAATTTAACTTATTTATTATTAAATTAAAATTTTTTTTTGCCATATCAATATCAATAGGCGCAAGTGTTATCCATTTTTTATTTAAATAAATCGGTATATTTGTGATTTTAGAATTATAAATAATGATTGTTGGAATTGTTCCATCAATTAAATGATGCGTTTTTGGAATTTCTAACTTGGAATCTATAACAACCCTTATTGGATTTTTTAATTTTGCAGAATAAGTTTTAAGAAATGGATTGTCTTTGATGGCTGTATTTTTACCAATAAGAACAGCATCATATTTAGATCTCATTCTATGGACAAAATCTCTCGATTTATTTGATGTTATCCACTTTGAATCATATTCATAAGTTGCAATTTTACCATCTAACGTCATTGCTATTTTTACTGAAACTTTTGGTTTAATTTTCAAATATTTCAAATAGTCTTTCGTTAAAATTTCAACTTCTTTTTTTAATAATCCACCAAATACTCCAACGCCATTTTTTTTTAAAATTTCTGTACCACGTGATACATTTTTGTCACGCATTCCATAATAAACATTTTTTATTCCAGCTTTTATAATTTCTAAAGTACATGGTGGCTTTTTACCATAATTATTACAAGGTTCAAGCGTAACATACAAATCAGCACCATTGCTATTTTCCCCCGCATTAATAATTGCATTCACTTCTGCATGATTACCACCAAAATATTCATGCCAACCTCTTCCAACAATTTTATTATTTTTTACAATTACACACCCAACTAAAGGATTAGTATAAACATTACCATTTCCTTTACTAGCAAGATTTATTGCAATTTTCATATATTTTTCATTATTCATAATAAATTACTTTTCTAAATGAACAAAAAATGTTATTAGAAATAGTATAGTAAAAATTGTACAATATTACATAAAAGTATTAACAATACTTAAAAATATTATAGAACAAAATATTAACAAAAAGTATTATTTTCCATTTTTATTATTTAATGTGGCGTATATCTTTGTTGGCAATCCCCACAAATTGATAAACCCTTCAGCATCTTTATGATTATAGATCTCATCTTTTTCAAACGTTGCAAGTTCTTTTAAATACAAAGAATATACAGAACTTCTTCCAACTGGTATAATATTACCTTTACAAAGTTTTAATTTAACAGTACCTGTAACGTGTTTTTGTGTTTCATTAATAAATGCATCTAATGCATTTCTAAGAGGCGAAAACCACAATCCATAATATGCAATCTCTGCATATTTGGATGAAAGCGTTTGTTTAAAATGCAATGTATCACGATCTATTGAAATCGACTCCAATTCTTCGTGGGCTGCGTACAAAACAGTGGCTGCAGGTGCTTCATAAACACATCTGGACTTCATACCGACAAGTCTATTTTCAATTATATCGGTTCTACCTACCGCATTGGCGCCGGCAATTTCATTTAATTCAGTTATCAGTTCTACAGGAGGCATTTTTTTACCATTTATAGAGATTGGTATTCCACAATCAAATCCTATTGTAATATATGTCGGTTCGTTTGAAGCTTTTTCGTGGGAAATAGTCATTTTAAACATAGATTCATCATATTCGTTGTCAATATTTTCTAAAATTCCTCCTTCATAAGAAATGTGCCATAAATTTGCATCTAATGAATATGGCTTTTCTTTTGTCACAGGAACTTCAATATTCATTTTGTTTGCATAATTAATTTCATCTTCTCTAGATTTTATGTCCCATTCTCTCCATGGAGCAATAATTTTAACATCTGGTATTAAAGCTTTGAATCCAAGCTCAAAACGAACTTGGTCATTACCCTTACCTGTTGCACCATGACAAACGGCATCAGCATTTTCTTTTTTTACAACATCTGAAATTTTTTTAACAATTACAGGCCTAGCAAGCGAAGTGCCCAAATAATATTTATTTTCATATAATGCATTAGCTTTTATAGCTGGATAAATGTAATCAACAACAAACTCCTCTTTTGCATCAATTATATATACTTTTGATGCTCCAGATTTTTTTGCTTTTTCATTTAATCCTTTAAGTTCTGAAATTCCCTGTCCAACATCAATGCAGCACGCAATAACATCGCAATTGCAATAATTTTCTTTTATCCACGACAAAATGATAGATGTATCAAGACCACCAGAGTAAGCAACAACAACTTTTTTTATATCATTTTTTATGTTATCCATAGAATAAAATTTTACCTCTTTTTTTATTTATTTTTTTTCAAACAACAAAAACATCTAATATAATAAAAGAAACATGTTATAACGTGACCAATATCTAAAATAGCATAAACGATCTATCTAAAATTTTGACAGCAAAATCTACATCGCTTTTCGTGATAATAAGTGGCGGTAGCAATCTCAATACATTGTTACATACACAATTTATAATTAATCCGTTATCCAAACAATAATCTACTATTTTCGATCCATTTATAGCAAGATCGACACCAATCATCAGTCCAATGCCTCTTATGTCTTTTATAATTGAATATTTTTTTTTTAAATCCTCAAGCTTCGAAAATAAATACCTCGAAACATCAATGGAATTATCCAAAAATTCACAATTAATAATATTCAATACTGCAATAGCTGCCGCACATGAAACAGGGTTACCACCAAATGTTGAACCATGATCACCATAAACAAAAATATCAGAACATTTTTTCGTCGCAACAGCGGCACCTAACGGCAATCCGTTTGCCAAAGATTTAGCAAAAGTTACAATATCGGGATTGACGCCATAATTTTCAAACGCACAAAATTTTCCGGTACGTCCAATCCCACACTGTATTTCATCAAAAATCAAAAGAAGATTATTTTCATCGCAAAGCAATCTTAATTCATTTAAAAAAACATTTTCGGATGGTATTAGTCCACCTTCACCCTGTATAGGCTCTATCATTATCGCAACAGTTTTTTTATTTATCATTTTTTTTACTGATTCTATATTATTAACTTCAGCAAAAACAAATTTTTCTTGTAATGGTTTAAAAAAAATATGAAATTTCTCTTGACCAGTTGCTGATAGTGTCGCTAAAGTTCTACCATGGAAAGAGTTTTTAAAACATATTATCTCATATCTATAACAACCATCTTTATGATGATTTAATACACCCCATTTTCTTGCAATCTTTATTGCACATTCATTTGCTTCAGCGCCTGAATTCGCAAAAAAGACTCCACCATCAGAAAATACTCTTTTTACAAGTGCTTCACCCAACTCTATTTGTGTTCTTGCATAATATAAATTTGAAATGTGAAAAAAATTATTCAACTGTTTTTTTACTGCATCAATTACTACATCGTTACAATGTCCAACATTACACACGCTTATACCAGAAAAAAAATCAAGATATTTTTTATCATTTTCATCCCATATAAATTGATTTTTTGCATATTTTACTAACAAATTATTGCGTTTATATGTGTGCATAAAATATTTTTTTTCAATTTCTTTAATATTCATACTTTTATTACCGTTCCATTTATATTTTCTGTAATACCGTTAACATCATCTGTTATCCACACTTCTTTCACGCCATTTTCAACAGATTTGGCACATCCTTTGATTTTCGGTATCATTCCACCAATTATTATGTTATTGTTTATCAAATTTTCGATTTCATTTATCCTAATTTCTTTGATTAAATTCTTGTTGACATCAAGTACACCGGCAACATCAGTTAAAAATATAAGCTTTCTAGCACCAAAGGCAACAGCTATTGATGCAGCAAAGGTGTCCGCATTTACATTTACAACATTTCCATCAATATCTGTAGCAATCGAAGCCATAACCGGCAAGAATTTATTTTTTATTAAAATACTTATTAAATTTTTATTTATTTTAATAGGTTCACCAACAAAGCCTACTTTTTTTATTCGCTTACATATCACGCTGTTTCCATCTTTTCCAGATATTCCAACAGCTTTTACACCTTTTTTTACAAAATCGTTAACCAATGCTCCGTTTACTTTTCCATTTAACACCATTTCAACAACATTAATAACATTAGCATCCGTAAATCTCAATCCATCAACAAATTTGCTTTTTAAATCAAATTTTTTAAGTAAAAAGTTCACATCATTACCACCACCATGTACCAAAATAATATCATGTGTATCAAAAAGTCTTATCAATCCACTAAAAAATTTACTTCTAATTTTCATATTGTCAATTAAGCTTCCACCAAATTTTACAACTATCAAATATCTATTAATATTATTTCTCCAATATTGAGTGTTTAATCATTACATGTTTCTACTAAAAAATTTACACTTAAATTTTAAATCACATAATTTACATTTAGAAATACTAGGATCAAAATTTTCCATCAAAATATTCTCACACACATTTATTGCAATATTTATTGTATCAAATATTTCATTCTTTGATTTTACTAAATAAACCTTCTTATTCTTGTACAAAAAATATATAGACATTTTATTCGGGCTAAACCCAAAAACATTTTTGCAGGCATAAGCATAAAGACTTAGTTGTAAATCATTATTTGTTTTTTCTGAATTTAATATTTTTTTACTTGTTTTATAATCGATAATTTCATATGACCCATCTTGATGCATATCAATTCTATCGATAGAGCCAACAAATCTATATTTTCCTATATTTATATCAAATGTTTTTTCAACACATAAAATTTTTGTCCTTGATTTTTTGAACGATTTATAATAATTTTCAAGAATTTGTCTACCTACGTTATAATAATTAAAAACTCGATTTTGGTCAATAGATAACAAATAATCTCTCCAAAAATTATCATAACACATAACCAACAAATTAAAATTCATTTCTTTTAAACTATGAAATTGCTCAAGTGTTTTATGGATTATATGGCCAAATACAACATTTGCATTAACAGGAGTACGAATATTATCCAAATATACTAACTTATATTTATAATTACAAAACAAATAAACACAAACTCTTGAATAGCTTATTTTAAAATCATATCTCATTTTATTATTTATATATCTTGTTACAAACATTTATTATAAAAAGAGACAAGTGTATCTCCATATTTTTCAGACCTAAAACAATTAATTCCATCGATTTTTTCAACTGTCTCGCTTGCATGTCTTTGTGTAATAAGCAGAGAATTAGTTTTTAAAATATTGTACTTCACAGAATTTTTTAATACACAACTAGTAAGATTAAGCATATTTCCATTCTTGTCTCTATAAGGTGGGGCTACGAATATTATATCATATTTACCCTTCAGAATAGAAAAGTTTTTTACTATATCGCATCTAATTATTTTTGATTTATCATTAAAGTTAAGCTTATTTACATTATATCTAATAAGCGATAATGAAATTTTACTCAACTCAACAAATACAACTGTTTTTGCTCCCCTAGAAATAGCCTCAATACCAACAGATCCAACACCAGCAAATAAATCAATAAAAACTGAATGTAAAATTTTTAACTTTATTATATCAAAAACAGATTTTTTTACCCTATATAACATTGGACGAATAGATAAATCGTTCATTGGAAGTGTTTTTAATGCTCTCCCGCGAGCTATTCCAGATATAATTTTTAAAGTCATTATTACGTTCTATGTTCTTTATATAAAATTTTTAACAATATAAATTCCGCAAAATAATTTAAATCATTTTTTATATTAAATAGCAATATACAACAAGATACAATTTTTATTATGGAGCTAAGGGGGGTTGAACCCCTGACCTCTTGCATGCCATGCAAGTGCTCTACCAACTGAGCTACAGCCCCACGAAACAACCGTATTTTCACTATAATTATTTATTTTTATATAAAAACAACAATCAAAAGTATTAACTATTTGCTAAGTTATGTTTAATTTTTTATATTGTCTCTCATATTTAATAGTCTCAGTTGTCATATTTGTTAATTTTGGAGAGCCAAAATATTGTATTGGACCTGGAAAAATATAATCATCATTAATTGACCATTCAGTTCTATGTTTTACTAAATTTTTAAAAGGATCTCCATTTAAATCAACCAATGATTTTCTTATAACCGGCTTGTATTTTCCATTTCTTTTTTCAATATTCATCATCATCGCAAGTGAAATACCGCCACACTTCCAGTGCTTAGGATGATCTACTAAATTTTTTATTAATGATAAATAACCAGTAAGACCATTGACTGCTAATATCACCGCATTATATCCAAGTGCATACGCGTAATTAGCATCAAAATTTGATGGAATTTCACAGCGCCCTTCATATCCAAAAAAATGTGGAATTGCAGAGAATTTATATTTACATTTATTTATTTTTTCTAATTCAGAAAGTCTTTTTCTAACCATTTCAATTAAAAGTTTTTCAGTTTCAATTAAAGATACCTGAACATTTCCATGTGGATCCCTATCTGATATAAGTTGCAACAAAATTTCAATAGGTAAAGACTTTATCAATGTCAAGTGTTTTTTTGAAATTTTATTATAAACAAATCTTTTTTTGTCTTCAATTGAACAAAATTTTGAAACAATATTTGCACTATCGAATAGAACATCGTTAAGATTATGTATTAATTCTCTAATTTCGCATATAAATTCTATAATCCCCTCTGGTATTAGAACAACTCCAAAATTTTTTCCATGTTTTGAACGTTCAACTACAACATTAACAATACTTTCAACAACATCAAAAAGCGTTGTTTTATTAGCCATAATTTCTTCACCAATCAAAACAATATTAGGATGAGTTTTTAGTCCAACTTCTAATGCAATATGTGACGCGCTTCTACCCATGACCCTAACAAAATGCCAATGTTTTTGTGTTGAATTTACATCTCTACAAATATTTCCAACAAGATTTGAATAAATTTTTGTTGCTGTATCAAAGCCAAATGAAGTTTCAATATATTTATTTTTTAAATCACCATCTATAGTTTTCGGAATTCCAATAATACATTTATTCAAATTTTCATTTTTTATATATTCAGCTATCATTGCAGCATTTGTATTTGAATCATCTCCGCCAACGATTATCAAAGCATCTATTTTAGAAATTAATATATTATTTTTAATTAAACAAAATTCTTCTGCAGTTTCAATTTTTGTTCTACCAGATTGAATAAAATCAAAACCACCAGTATTTTTATAATTATCTAACATTTTTTTTGAAATCAATTTATATTTATTTTCAAGAACCCCAGAAAGACCACCTAAATATCCAACTAAAATATTTTTTTTATTTATACTTTTTAATCCATCAAAAAGACCGCATATAACATTATGGCCACCTGGAGCTGGTCCGCCAGAAAAAACAACTGCAACTTTTATTTGTTTCTTTTTTGTTACATTTAAATTTAATCCAAATTTAAATGTAACATTTGGCAAAAAATATGTGTTTTTAAGGATTTCTTTTAAATTATTATCAATATCAAAATTTATATTTTTTTTTACAACTGGCTTTATAAAACATACCCTTCTTTTTAATATATTCGGAAGAGTGGGTTTAAATTTTTTTCTTTCCATTTGAAGCTCAGAAATAGATAACAATTTCTTCAAATTTAATACCTCTTTTTATTGATAATTACTTTCACGTTTAAACATTTATTTATACAAATATATATATTGTATTTTCTTATTTTCACTACATAAACTAATAAAAAATTATCAAATATTCTATAACATCTTTTTATCTATACCAATTTTTTATTATTTATTAATAATTCAAATTTACAATTTAAAATACCAGCAGCTCTTCTACACATAAGCATTCTAGACATAAATATTTCAAAATATTCAGCAACATTAGATATATGTGTATTAATATTAATTCTCAATGATATAATTTTTCTATCTTTAATAACTCTTAAAAATGATTTTTCAACTGCTGAGTTTACCCTATCATGAATATTATCACACCCTGAATCACTTAAGTTTCTAACTCTGGTTTTATGAACATCAGATTTATCAGCTAAAACCAATGCTGCCGATACAGGATTCCTAAAATCTCCAGCTTCATCATTGTGATTTCCTATCGCAGATATTACAAATGCTATATCATCATATTCCATTCCCATATTTTTTAATAGTTCCATCGAAATTAATGCTGCTGATTGCCCATGCCCCTGTCTGTTTACAATATTTCCTATATCATGCATATAGCCAGCAATTTCTGCAAGATTTTGAAATCTATTCGAGTAATCAAGATACGCCAAAACATTTTTTGCTCTTGATGCAACTAATCCTACATGTCTAAAGCCATGCTCAGTATAACCGATTGTTCCCAAATATTCGTCAGCACATTTTATAAACGCATGTATTATAGGATTTTTTTTTACATCTATAATTTTTAAACTAGTTGATTTATTTTTTACATTTATGTTCATTTATCTCACTTTAAATTTATATACGATCTTAAAACTTTGTATACATCGTATTTAATTAAGATCATTTGTTTATTATATTCTTTTGTTTTTTATTTTCTTCCACTTTCTTCGTTAAAATAACTGATATTGACTGCTTGGCTATTCTAACATAAACATCATCGGCAATTTTTACTTCAACAATATTTTCTTCTACACTATTGACGATTGCGTATATTCCTCCGGCAGTAATAATTTCATCATTTTTTTTTAAAGAATTTAACAAATTACGATGTTCTTTTGCTTTTTTTTGCTGAGGTCGCATTAAGAAAAAATAAAAAAAAATAAATATAAAAACAATCGGTAATAGTCCACCAAATGAAGATAATTTTTCAGAAGTAAATTCAGCAAACGAAAGAGAAGGCATAACAAAAACTAGAATAAAAACAACAAACAAATTGATAAGTCTACTCATTTTCAACCTCATTTTATTTTAAATTTATAATAGTAATCATTTTAATAATAAAATTACAAACACATACTTATAAAAATATCTCAATAAAAACAGCAGACAATACTCTTGATTAATTGATTTTTATAAAAATTTATCATTATTAATATACAATTCAAAACTACATTTCAAAACCTTACTTGCTTTTCTACAATAATCTATTCTTGACATAAATATTTCAAAATAATTCATAACAGAACATATTTTATCATCAATATTAATTTTTAACTCTATACTCATTCGATCTTTATTAACAATTACATCAATTCTTTTACATGCAGCAACGACTAATGAATATTTGTCAAAATTATACAAATCTTCAACGCCTATTCTTTCATGGTTTATATCTGTTTTATCTCCAATCATAAGAGCAGCTGCTATTGGCGATATTGGTTCTATAGTCCTATCTTCATGGCATCCTATTGCGCTCATTACACTAAAAACATCTTCATTATATTTGTCTTCATTCTTTACAATATTTAAAAACATTATTGCGCTACTCTGATCATGGCCATATCTTGAAACTATATTACCGATATCATGAACATATGCAGCAATTTTGGCAAGTTCTTGCTCTTTTTTTTTGTAACCTAAATATTTTAGAATTCGTTCTGCAATTTTTGATGCATAAATAGCGTGATTTTTATCGCGGCCCTTACGTTTTATAAAATTAAAATCACCGTTCGCATTTTCGAAATATTCTTCCATATATTTGAAATACACTTGTATTTCTGCATTATATACTATTTCTTTATAATTTAACATTCCACTTATAATAGCATTTATTTTATCAAATTTATATAAATTTTGTATTTATTAATTTCATCGTTATATGCATCAATCATATGCTTATTGAAATATTAATTATTTAAACATAAATTATACCTTTATAATCAAGGCATTTTCATGCCACCGCTAATCTTTTTAAATTCTTCGATCATAATATTTTGTGCTTTTTTATTTGCCTCTACAAATGCCATAAGTATAATTTTTTCAATTTTATTTTTATCTTCATTAAATATACTATCAGGAATACTTAAATTTATAAATTCATTTTTAGCATTTAATTGTATTTTTATACCTTTATATTCGACATTTATAATTTGTGTTTTTAATTTTTTATCTATTTCATTCATTTTACTTCTCATTCCAATTGCATCTTTTACCATTTTGAACAATTCCATTTTTACGCCTCCATTCATCAAAAAAATATTCTTTTGTTTTTTTATCATTTATTATACTACCGTGTAGTATTTTTATCAATTGAATTTTAGTTTTTACAATAAGACATCCGTCTTCATCAATGCCAAGATTTTTCCCAATTACAACATTGCATTGATCATCATTAACAATTATATTTCTATTTTTATACATAATTTTATTATTATATTCTTCTAAAAATTTAGTAAATCCATTTTTTTTAAAATCAAAATACATATGCTCAAGTTCGAAAAAGAAATCAAAAATGAATTCCGATATATCAACCTTTTTTTTCAATATATCTTTTAAAGAAATTGACACATTTTTCAAAAATTTTGGTATACTATTGTTGATGTTCACGCCAACACCAACAACAATCCAATCTGTCTTTCCTTGTGTAATCGAAGTTTCCGTTATTATTCCTGCAATTTTTTTTTCAAAAACAAAAATATCATTTGGCCATTTTATTTTTGGATTAATTTTATATTTTTTTTTAAAAATTCTAATTAATACAATACTAAATAAAAAAGTCAATTTCGAAACATCATTTATATAAATCATTGGTCTCAAAAGTATCGACAGCCAAACACCACCATCATTAGAAAACCATTTTTTTTTATTTCGTCCGTATCCATTAGTTTGACTTTTTGCAATAACAACAACTCCTTCATCAAAACCTTTTTTTGCAAATTTCTTAGCAATAATTTGTGTTGATTCAATTTTTTTATAATATTTTATTGATTTGCATAAATTAAATGATTCGTTATATTTTTTTTTCACTTTATATTTTTATTGTGAAATTCACCATATTTTTATTCATAATTCTAAATAAATATCTAAAATATAATCATTTTAATACTAGCCATCATCAACGCAAACAACTAATTTTACAATTACATCTATAAACGCATAAAAAAATATAAAACATATATGAACATAAACAACGCAAAAAAAATAATTACTATCTTATTATTTCAAGTGTTAAATCTAAAATAGGCGAAGAATGCGTAATTATTCCAACCGATATTCTATCCGCGTCAAGTTTTGCAAATTTTTTTATAGTTTTAATATTAACACCTCCAGAAATTTCTATCTCGGGATTATATCCGTAAATAGAATGTTTTCTTATAAAAGAAATCATTTTTTTTGTATCTTCAAAATTAGTATTATCAAGCATTATAACATCAGCATTTACATTTAATGCTTTCTTAACCTGTTTTATATTTTCACATTCAATTTCAATTAATATGTGTTTATTTTTCTTTCTGAATTCATTAATTTTAAAAGTTAAGTTCTTAATAAATTTCAAATGATTATCTTTTATAATAACCATATCAGAAAGATTTTTTCTATGATTAATTCCACCACCACACCTAACAGCATATTTTACAATTTCTCTATATCCAGGAATTATTTTTCTTGTATCATATATCTTTGGCTTACAATTACCTACAGATTTCACAAATTTATTTGTTATAGTAGATATCCCAGACATATATTGTAAAAAATTAAGGGCAGTTCTCTCGCCTGACAAAATCGCATATACAGGTCCGCTAATCGTTAGGATTTCATCGTTTTTTTTTAATCGTGAGCAATCGTTTTTTTTCAATTGAAAATTACATTTTTTATTTATAATTCTAAAAACTCTAGTAAAAATGTCAACACCACAAAGAATACCAGGTTTATTAGCTATTAATACAGCTTTGGCTAATTTATTTTTACATATAAATCCGTTGGTAGTAATATCACTAAAGACCATATCTTCTTCTAGTGCAAAATTAATAATGTCATCTGTAATCATAACGCAATCACACCAATTATTAAGTAGTTATAAATAATTTTAAAA
Organism: Endomicrobium sp.; assembly: GCA_031255375.1. The sequence goes on along the minus strand of JAIRSP010000073.1, from coordinate 1,971 downwards.
AATCTAACAAATTTTTATTTTATAAATATTCTATAAGAATCTACAAATGTCATTTAACGGACAAAGAGAGTGATAACGGTTGCTTGCTTTACAAATTGTTTTTCCAAGTCTTTGTGTTAAAAAAGAAAAATCTAACCAATATATCTTAGGAATAATATTAATCAAATCTTTTTCAACTTTAATAGAATTAACATGATCAGTAAGTTTTAGCAAATTAGAAATTCTAATGACGTGAGTATCGACTATAATTCCTTCAATTTTTTTAAAAGCAAAACTCAAAACAACATTCGCGGTTTTTCTTGCAACACCTGGAAGTTCAATTAATTCTCTCATTGTTCGTGGAACAATACTGTTATGTTTATTAATTATCAAGCATGCAGAATTGATAATATTTTTTGATTTATTTTTGTAAAACCCAGATGATCTAATAAAATTTTCAAATTCTAAAACATTTGCATTGGCATAATCTTTTATATCAATATATTTCTTAAAAAGATTATCAGTAATATTATTAACAACATCGTCTCTACATCTAGCTGACAAAATTGTTGCGACAAGCAATTCAAACGGATTAGAAAAATTTAGGGCACATTTTACGTTTTCATATTTTTTTTTCAAAATTTTTATTATTCTCAGTACATATTTTCTATCATTTTCTTTCATTAACAACCCATAACATATCTATAAACAATTAAGTATTTTTCAATTAAAAAAACAATTAATAAATTTTCTAATCTAAATGAAACGGGGACGACGGGATTTGAACCCGCGATCTTTGCCTTGACAGGGCAATATGTTAACCAGTCTACACCACATCCCCATCTATAGCAAATGAAACGACTATTTTTTTCTATCAATACATAAAATAATTCTAGATAAAATTAATAAAAATATTTTTCTATTTACGTTACACAGCATAATTTAAAACATCATTATATAAATTTTCATATATAGGAAATTCATTACATAATTGTAACATATCTCTTCTAACATCTGAAATTATATTTTCATTTTTAATATTTCTAAGAACTTTAATTATCGCCTTTGCAATTTTTTCCATCTCATATTCCTTCATGCCTCTTGTAGTGATTGCAGGTGAACCAATTCTTATTCCTGATGTGATTGCCGGACTCTCATGGTCATATGGTATGCCATTTTTGTTTAAAGCTATACCAGCTTTTTCTAGTATTTCTTGCGCATCTTTACCTTTAATGTCAAGCGGTCTTAGGTCGACTAAAAACATATGGCAATCAGTCCCATCAGCAATAATTTTTAAACCATCATTTTTTAAAATTTCGACAAGTTTCCTTGCATTGTTTAAAACTTGTTTTTGATATTTTCTAAATTCCGGTTTTAACGCTTCACCAAACGCTGCCGCTTTTGCAGCTATAACATGCATCAGTGGACCACCTTGTCCACCAGGAAAAACAGCGGAGTTTATTTTTTTTGCAAGAATTTCATCATTTGTAAGAATTAAGCCACCCCTCGGACCACGAAGTGTTTTATGAGTCGTACTTGTAACAATATCGGCATATTTTATAGGAGATGGATAAATGTCAGCTGCAATTAAACCAGCATAGTGAGCTATATCAGACATATGATACGCATTTATTTTTTTTGCAATTTTACTTATTCTATTCCAATCCCAAACCCTAGAATATGAACTACCGCCACTAATTATTAACTTTGGCTTATGTTTCAATGCTAATCTTTCCATTTCTTCATAATTTATACAACATGTTTTTTCTTCCACCGTATAAGAAACAACATTAAACCATTTTCCGGAAACATTATATGGACTACCATGTGTTAAATGTCCACCATGAGATAAATTAAGACCCATGATTGTATCACCTGGATTTAAAATTGCAAGACATACAGCAAAATTCGCTTGAGCACCAGAATGTGGTTGCACATTTGCAAATTTTGAATTAAAAAGTTTTTTTACCCTTTCTATAGCAACGGTCTCAA
>JAIRSP010000070.1 GCA_031255375.1 Endomicrobium sp. | reverse complement strand
CCAAATCCATGTATTTTATGCAACAAATACATCAAATTTGATATTCTTTTAAAAAAAGCAGCAAAAATTGGAATTGACTTTGAAAAATTTGCAACCGGTCATTATGCGAATATATTTTTTAACAGTAAAAACAATATGTATCAATTACACAAGGGTATTGATTTAAAAAAAGACCAAAGTTATTTTTTATACAGACTTACACAAAATACACTTTCGAAAATCATTTTTCCAATTGGAAAATATACAAAAAAACAAATAAGAGATATCGCAAAAAAAATAAAAATACCAGTTGCAGATAAGCCAGAAAGTCAAAATTTTTATTGTGGAGATTATAACGATATTTTAAATCTTCCAATGAATCAAGGTAATATTATAGATAAAAAAGGTAGAATTCTTGGCAAACATAATGGAATATGGAACTATACAATAGGAAAGCGTAAGGGACTTGGTCTTTATGGTGGAACAAATAATCCGTTATATGTTGTAGGTATTTCATATAAACAAAATTCAATAACAGTTGGAACGATTAAGGATTTGTATTCATCATCTTTTATGGTTAAAAAAATAACATGGTGTTCAATATTAATTCCAAAAAAACCAATAGAAGCAACTGTCAAGATACGTCAACAACACAGACAGGCAATTGCGATTATTTCCACAACTGGAATATTTTCAGCAAAAATTAAATTTTATGAACCACAAATTTCTATAACGCCAGGCCAAAGTGCTGTGTTTTACGATAATAATACCGTTTTAGGCGGTGGAATAATACAATAATAAGATATAAAAATATCAAATAATTAAAATATACGTCAATTGTATAAAATTTATTTATATATCTGACAATTCGTTATATTTTTCAATTTTTTTTAAAAAAATACCTAATAAAGGACGTGGTGTGTAATTTACGAGATAGGATTCAACATAATTCCATATTTTTTCATCTTCTACATCACATACTATAAAGTCTATATCATCACCACAACAACATGAAAGTTTTTTTATAATATTTACAACATTTTTATCAATAAAAATATTTGCGCGTTTCAAATAATCTAAAAATGCATATCCTGACAATTTTAGTAAACGTAAAACAAAAGCAATAAGAGCACGCTTAGGATACTTGCATATAGCAAGTATATCCCAAATTCTCGTTATTAATTTATATTTTTCAATGTTTTTAAAATTAAATGCAGTAAGTTTATTGCTTATTTCTGCAGCATATAAAGCATACAGATTTTTGTTCAAATCTATTTTTATCATCGTATTATTTTTAACTATATTAGCTCCAATTATTCTTGATTTATTAAAAAAATCTGTACTAAAAATAAAAAATTCACTTTCAGTCAATGGTTCTGTTGCAGATAAAAGTTTGGCAGAAATCTTTTTTGCACTTTTGGCAATGGCTTGAACTTTACCGTATTCATAAGTATATAACGTTACAAATTTATCAAATTCGTTACATATCCTTGAATTTAACACCAACCCTTTTACTAAATAATACATTTTTAATAAACCTTTATTAATTGCAAAAAAAATTTTTAAATATACAATCTTGTTTTTCAAACATTTTTTTTCTATTTATAACATCATAATCTGTATATCCACAAAGATGAAGAGTACCATGAATTACTAAATATGCAAGTTCTTTCTCCCAAGTATTACAATATTTTTTTGCTTGACTTTTTGAATGTTTTTCAGAAATATAAATATCTCCGATAAAAAATTTTGGAATCAACAAAAAAGATATAACATCAGTTATATGCTTATTATTTTTGTATCTTGTGTTCAACTTTTTTATTTCTACATCATTTATAATCACAAAATTTATTAGATATTTATTTATATTCTCAGATTTTAACGTACTTAATACAATTTTTTTTAAAATCGATATATAATGTTCTGGGAAATTAATAAAATCTATATCATTTTTTAAATTTACATTTAGATAATTTAACATAATAAAAAAAGCACAAACAATTCTAATTTAAAACTAAAATATATCTATACAATTTCAGAAAAAAATTAATAATAAAATTTATTTTTCAATATGAATTTTTATACATCGTATTGTTAGGCAAACATAATATTATTTAATCGTGAGAATTACATACAATTACAAAAAAACATAAAAAATTATTACAAAACCACATTTAAACCTAATTCTTTTAATTGTTCATCACTCACCTTGTCTGGAGTATTAAAAAGAACATCGATTCCTTTTTGCGTTTTTGGAAAAGCTATAACCTCTCTTATAGATTCTTTATTTAAAATTGTTGCACATAATCTATCGAATCCGAGCGCTATACCCCCATGTGGTGGAGCACCATAGCTTAACGCTTTTAATAAAAAATTGAATTTTTCTTCCATTAATTTATCACTAACATCTAAAATATCAAAAACAATCCTTTGAATCTCGCTTTTATGTATTCTTATCGAGCCACCACCAATTTCCACACCGTTTAAAATAATATCATAAGCTCTAGACTTCATTTTACCAATATTTTCTTTTATATTAATATTTTCCAGCAAGCACTTTGGAGCAGTAAAAGGATGATGAAATGATTGCCACTTAAGTTCTGTTTTATCCCATTTAACAAGAGGAAAATCAACAATCCACAAAAAATTAAATTTACTTTTGTCTATAAGACCACATTTTTCGCCAATTTTTAATCTAAGAGCGCCAAGCGCAGTTGTAACAATGTTTTCATCATCAGAAATAAATACTATTAAATCACCTGGTTTCGCATTAAAACTAGAAACGATAATCTTTATTTCATCATCTTTAAAATATTTTGCTATGTTCGATTTTATTC
>JAIRSP010000034.1 GCA_031255375.1 Endomicrobium sp. | reverse complement strand
AGTAATTCTGTTTTAAAAAAAAATGTTGTAATTGGTAATTTTTCAGAAATAAAAAAAAGTATGGTATCAGAAAATTCTAAAATTAGTCATCTTTCATATATAGGTGACGCTGAAATTGGCAAAAGCGTAAACATTGGGGCAGGTACAATAACGTGCAATTATGATGGGAAAAAAAAACAAAAAACTATCATAGGTTCAAAATCGTTCATAGGATCTAATGTAAACTTAATTGCTCCAATCGAAATAGGTAATGACGTTTTTGTTGCTGCTGGATCTACTATTACATGTAATATTCCTTCTGGTAAATTTGCTATTGCAAGGGTAAATCAAAAAACGAAAAATAAAATAGTAACTTGATCACAATATTAAATGTATAAATGATCACCTTTTATAGAATTGAATTGTTGTATTAAAAGTTTTTTTTAATAAAAAATATGTGTATATTTTTTTGTTCACAATTTAATGCGCAATGACGTTGGTGTTATATAGGTATGACAGTGTGTTTTTAAGAATAATTGTGTATGTGTTATTTAAATTGTTATATTGTTTTTTTTGAGATTGTAATTATAATTTTTTATGTGAATTGTAAACAAAATAATATTAAAAAGAAGGTAGTTTATGAGCTATAAAATTATTTCCTGTAATGCAAGTATTGAACTTGCTAGCGAAATTGCCAAAAAACTCGAAGTTGAGTTGAGCGAAGTAAAAGTAGGACGTTTTAGTGACGGTGAAATACAGGTAAAAATTGCCGAAAGTGTCAGGGGCGAATGTTGTTATATTATTCAGTCAACAAGCACTCCAGTTAATGAAAATTTAATGGAGCTTTTAATTGTTGCAGATGCATTGAGAAGGGCATCTGCAGAAAAAATAACTGCTGTTGTTCCTTATTATGGATACGGCAGGCAAGATAGAAAAGCTGAACCTAGGGTTCCTATTACTGCGAGACTTATAGCTGATTTTTTTACTGTAGCCGGTATTACAAGGGTTCTAACAATGGATTTGCATGCTGGCCAAATTCAAGGTTTTTTTAATGTTCCAGTTGATCATCTACATGGAAAATCTGTATTTTTTGATTACTTTAAATCAAAAAGATTAAATGATGTCGTAATAGTTTCTCCGGATGCAGGTGGAGTCGAAAGAGCAAGGTCTTTTGCTAAATATTTTGATGCTGATTTAGCTATTATTGATAAAAGAAGACCGAGAATTAATGAGGCATCTGTTATGAATATTATAGGAGAAGTTAAAAATAGAACTTGTATAATTTTAGACGATTTGATTGATACAGCTGAAACCTTAACAAAAGTTGCTGATGCAATAAAAACAAATGGGGCAACAAATGTGTTTGCAGCCGCAACGCATGGTGTTCTTTCTGGAAATGCAAAAAAAAAGATACAAGACTCATGTATAGAAGAACTTGTTATAACGAATTCTGTTTCCTTATCAAATGATGGTCCAGTCGATAAAATAAAAGTTTTAAGTATTGCATTAATTTTGGCAGAAGCGATAAAAAGAATTTCTAATAATAAATCAATAAGTACGTTGTTTTGATTACAAAAAAATAAATTTGTGTTATATAAAAAATACACAGAATCATAATTTTTATTGTTATAATATATTGAAGTAATGTAAAATGTGTTATTGTGTAATTGGTTGGTTATTATTATATATGTTCAATTAAATGTAACGATGATAAACTGGGGAGGGTAAACAAGTTTAATGAAAGAGATAATTTTGTTAGATGCGGAGCAAAGAATAACAAATCAAAAAACGAATATTGCAACTTTAAAAAATAATAAAAAAATTCCTGCTGTTTTTTACGGAGGAAAAAGTAAATCAGAGTCTATCTTTATTAATTTTAAATCTTTTGTTTTGGTTTTGAAAAATAATGGAATGAATGCAATTATATATTTAAATTTTAAAAACAAAAAGATTCCCGTGATAATAAAATGCATTCAAAGAAATATTTTGAATCAAATTCCAATACATGTAGATTTTCAAATAATTTCACTTAATGATAAAATCGAAATTTTTGTTCCTGTATATATTGATGGAGTTGCAAATGGTGTTAAAAATTTTGGTGGTATTATGGAATTTATAGTTAGAAAAATTAAAATTGAAGCATTACCAATGGATATTCCGCAAAAAATAAATGTTGATGTTAGTAAATTAAATGTTGGCGAAAGTATAACCGTTGCAGATTTACCTAAAATTAATGGAGTAAAGTATCTTCAAAGTTTATCAATGTTGATAGTTCGTATAGTTGGTCCAACATTATCAAAAAATGAAAAATTAGATGAAAAAGATATAAACAATGTTAATGGTAATATTTTAACTAATAATAATGGTCAACCTGAAGTAATAAGTAAAGGGAAAAAGGATAATGAAATTAATAAATAAAATTTTATAATTATAATCACGTTTATTAATTTTAATACGTGATCTATAATATATGATAATTAAAACACAAAGTCACAAATTTATATATAAAAATTTAATTAAATGAACGAAAAAATTAAGCTTTTTGTTGGACTTGGAAATATTGGTGAAAAATATAAAAATACTCGTCATAATATTGGATTTGTTATCTTAGATGAAATAGCAAAATCGAAACAATTGAAATTTACGGTATGGAATAATATGTTGATTTCTTGCTATAGGTTTGTTAGTAATAATGTTATATACCTTTTAAAACCAAAAACATTTATGAATCACTCAGGTGATGCAGTTTGTTCTTTTATGAATTATAAAAAGATTATTTCAAATGAAATTTTTGTTTTTTATGATGATTTTTCGATACCAATTGGTAAGTATAAAATAAGAATGTCAGGTTCCTCGGGTGGCCACAATGGGGTAAATTCTATAATAACTAAAATTGGTACTGATAATTTTCCAAGGATGAAGCTTGGAATAGGCCCGATTCCAAATTTTGTTAAATCAAGTGACTATGTATTATCAAAATTTGGCTTGTGTGATATAAAAAATATAAATATAGTGATGAAATTGGCTATGGTTTTTTTTGATAATGTATGTACGCTTGGACTTAGTGAAAGTATCTCTAGAGTTGCAAGTAAAAAATATATGAATCAATGTAATTTATAAATATAATTATTAGATTTAAAAAGAGGATTTGATGAGCAAAAATAATACAACCGGTTGCCCGAAAGGATTTGTCAATGGGTCTTGCGGTAGTTTTTTTAATGGTAAATGCGAAGTTATTAAAACAATGGATTGTATTTGGGTCTTAATTTATAAAAAATTGAAAAATGATGGAAAATTAAAAGATTTTATTAATGATTATGTTGAACCTAGAAAACAGATTACTTGAATGTAGGAGATAAAGTTTTGGTTTTTAAAGAGAAATTAAAATCTGATAAATTTTTAATAACTGCAGAGCTGTTTCCACCTAGAGGTGTAAATATTTCATCATTTATAAGTAAGGCAAATTGTTTGCTAAGCGTTGACGCTGTAAATGTTACTGATAATCAAAGGGCTTCTATGAGAGTTGGGTCTTTGGCAATGAGTAAAATTTTGCTAGAGAAATCAATAGAACCTATTTTACAAATTACAACAAGAGATAGAAATAGAATAGCATTACAATCAGAATTATTAAGTGCATATGTTTTAGGTATAGAAAATATTTTGCTTTTAAGTGGAGATCATCCAAATGTTGGAGAGTATTGCGATTCGAAAGCTGTTTATGATTTGGACACAATTCAGCTTATCAAAACTGCAAAAACATTGGAAAAAGGGACAGATTTAATTGGCAAAAAACTTAATGGTAGTCCTGAATTTTGTATTGGAGCCGTTATAAATCCATCGGCACATCCAAATGATTTGCAAATATTGATGTTTGAAAAAAAAATTAAAGCAGGAGTTGATTTTTTTCAGACACAAGCTATTTTTGATGTAATGGAATATAGAAGATTTTTTAATAAAATAAAACATCTGAATATAAAGGTTTTGCCAGGAGTTATTTTTATAAAATCCAAAAAATTTATGCAGTTTATACAATCGCTTCCAGGTATAAATATACCTAAAGAGATTCAAAAAAGAATAAATTTTGCATCTGACTCTTTACGCGAAGGGATAAAGATTTGTTCAGAAATCATTAGTGAATTACGATCTTTTTCTGATGGTGTTCATATTATGGCAATAGGCGTTGAAGAATACATACCTGAAATAATTAAAAATATCTTATAATTACTGCTGAGAATAAATAAAATAGAAAAAAAGATAAATTATGTATATAGGAGAAATTATGTTGAATTTTACTAAGTTTTTTTCATTGAAAAGAATATTAATTACTTTTTGTTTTACTATTTTTCTAGTTAATCAATCTTTTGCAAGTGAAATAGATCTAACCATTCCTGATTTATCTTTAGTTGGTTTTTTAAATAATATAATTACAGCAAAAATGCTTTTGATTTGTGGTTTTTTTATTTGTATTTTTGGTATTTTGTTTGGACTTTATCATTTTTTTAGCATAAAAAATCTTCCGGTTCATAAATCAATGAAATTAATATCTGAACTTATATATGAAACCTGTAAAACTTACCTTGTAACTCAAGGTAAGTTTATAATTATATTGGAAATTTTGATTATTAGTATAATAGTAGCATATTTTTCACTACTGCAGAATTATACAATAATTAGCGTTTCTGCAATAGTACTTTGTAGTATTATTGGAATTCTAGGTAGTTACATTGTTGCATGGTTTGGAATGAGAATTAATACATTTGCGAATTCAAGAACCGCTTTTATAAGTTTAAGCGGTAGTTCTTTTCAAGTATGTTCGATACCGTTACGCGCTGGCATAAGTATAGGAATGTTACTAATAAGTATTGAATTAACAATAATGCTTATTATTCTTATTTTTGTTCCTTCTAATCTTGCCGGTGCATGTTTTATTGGATTTGCAATAGGCGAATCATTGGGGGCTTCAGTTCTTAGAATTGCAGGTGGAATATTCACTAAAATTGCTGATATTGGTTCAGATTTAATGAAAATAGTTTTTAAAATCAAAGAAGATGATATAAGAAATCCCGGAGTTATCGCTGATTGCACTGGTGATAATGCAGGTGATTCTGTTGGTCCAACAGCTGATGGCTTTGAAACGTATGGCGTTACATGTGTTGCGTTAATAACATTTATAATTTTAGCAGTAAACGATTCAATTTTGCAAGCTAAACTTTTAACATGGATTTTTATAATGCGATTGACAATGCTTGTATCGAGCATTATTTCTTATGAAATTAATTTGTTGATAACGAAAATAAAATATTCTGATTGTGATAAAATGAATTTTGAAACACCTTTAACATTGTTGGTATGGATTACTTCGGTAGTGTCTATATTTTTTACTTTTATTGTTTCTAAAATTGTTATAGGTGACTTATGTAACAGTTCTCTTTGGTGGAAATTATCATCAATTATAAGTTGCGGAACAATTGCTGGCGCGATTATACCTGAAATAGTGAAAATTTTTACTTCTGTAAAAAGTGCTTTTGTACAGAATGTTGTTTCTTCATCAAAAAATGGTGGTGCATCACTTAATATTTTGGCAGGTCTCACGTCAGGAAATTTTAGTGCGTATGTGATTGGTATAATAATAGCAATTTTGATGGGTGTTGCTTATATAATTAGTTTGAATAGCATGGGGTCAACCATGATGACTCAGGCTCAGTCTGTATTTGCTTTTGGTCTTGTTGCTTTTGGATTTTTAAGTATTGGTCCAGTTACTATTGCTGTTGATTCATATGGTCCAGTAGCTGATAATGCACAATCTATATATGAGCTTTCAGCTATTGAGAGCATACCTGATATTCATAAAGACATAGAAAAAAATTTTGGATTCAAGCCTAATTTTAATAAATCAAAAATGTTACTTGAAAAAAATGATAGCGCAGGGAATACATTCAAAGCTACTTCAAAACCTGTTCTTATAGGAACTGCTGTTGTTGGAGCAACAACTATGATATTTTCAACAGTAGTTATGTTGACAGGAGGACTCAAGTTTGGACT
>JAIRSP010000015.1 GCA_031255375.1 Endomicrobium sp. | reverse complement strand
TTAAATATCCAAATACTCCACCATCGTTTTCAAATATATTATTTTTTTTAAAAAATTCTGAAACAGTTAATATGTCAACAGCTTGACTTGATAAATAAAGTTTACAAATTGCTAAAAAGATTTGTCTATTTTTGTTATCATAAAAATCGCTTTCATCTATTATATTTATTACTTTTAAGATAGCTTCTTTTTCTATAAGCATAGCGCCGATAACGGCATTTTCAACATCTATTGACATAGGTGGGGGGCTTCTTAGTACATCAACTGTTAGTATTTTCTGTTCATTTTTTTTCATGCTTGTAATTGCACCATGATTACAATATATATTAAAATAATAATAAAAATTAATTATTTTTACTTTATTAATTTGTTCAATTATTAATTCTACATTGAAACACAAGTTATCGAACCATTGTTATATCATTAAAACAATAGAGACATAAACAAATACATTTAAATTTACATATAACTATTATTTTACTACTATAATATAAAAAACGATGAGAATAATTCTACAATCTGTTTTTTGAAGAATAAAACAAACATATCAAGCTAGAATGTATATAAATACTCACTATTCTTTCTCATTCAAAACAAAAAGTTTTATCATCGTAACAACTTTAGGATGAATTTTAACAGTTATATCATAGCTACCTGTTTTTTTTATAGGAGTAGAAATAAAGATATTATGTCTTTTTATTTCAAATCCACAATTATTAAAAATTTTTTCTATATCTAAAGTAGTTATCGAGCCAAATATTTTACCATTTTCACCAACTTTCACTTTTGCAACAAATTTCGAAACTTTCATTTTGTCTGAAATTTCATTTGCTTTATTTATTGATTCTATTTCATGTTTCTCAAATTCTTCTCTTTCTCTTTTCAAAATATTAAGATTTTTTTCGTTTGCCTCAACAACAAGGTTGTTCGGAATAAGATAATTCCTTGCGAAGCCTGAAGAAACAGTTTTAACCTCACCTCGTTGTCCAACATTTATAACATTAGATTTTAATATAACTTTCATCATAAACTATAACCTCATAAACATATATATATTCAAAAACAATAACAAAGGCTAAGATTATATTCTTATAAAATTAATTTGCAAAAAATGGTAAAACAGCAAGCATCCTTGCTCTTTTAACAGACTTGCCAAGTTTTCTTTGATGTTTCGCGCAGGTACCAGTTATACGTCCAGAAAGAATTTTGCCATTCTCTGTTATAAATAGACGAAGAGAATTTATGTTTTTATAATCTACTTCAACTTTATCTGCACAAAAACGACAAATTTTTCTCCTTATTAAACGGCGGTTATTTCTTTTAAACTTTTCGTTTGTCAATCTATGCTGTCCGACAGCATTAACAGAAGAATTACGTCTAGAATGTTGTTGTAACACGTTTTTCTTTATAAATGCCATTTCCTTTATACTCCCAAATTAAAAATTAAAACGGCACATCATCATCATGGCTGTTATTATCATCATTCACTTGTTCTAAAAAATCATTCACACAATTATTATTATTATTATTATCAACTACATCGGTTCTTTTTACATTTAATATTGCAGATTCTTGCTTAATAGGTATAAAAAGAAACTGCACTCTCAGAGCAATAACTTCCAAGCGGCTTCTTTTATTACCATCACTGGTTTCCCATTTATTAGTTTGAAGTCTCCCTTCTATATACACTGGATTACCTTTTTTCAATTTGTTATCGCACCTTTCAGCTTGATCTCCCCAAACAACAATAGGAACGAATGTTGGATCAACGTCTCTCCACTCGTTAGTAATAATATCCTTTACTTTTCTACTAACAGCTATATCAAAAGAGCACACAGCCTTTCCGGTACCTGTACGTCTTAACTCGGGATCTCTAGTGAGTCTACCGGCAACAATAACAACATTTTGTTCAGGTAATCTAAAATTAGTTTGACTCATTTTTTATCTACCTCTGTTGCATCGCAATTTTATTTAGTAACTACAATTCTTAATTTACAGTATTACAATTGTCAACTTTATCACTATTTTCTACAACACTCGTACTATTATTACTCAATACTTTTTTTATATCTTTCTTACGCTTTATCTTAACAGTTAAAAATCTAATAATTGAATCATTAAATTTAAAGAAATTTTCGAGTTCCCTTATTATTAACTCGTCTCCAAAAAAATCAACATAAACATAATTACCTTCACAAAATTTATTAATTATATATGCTAATTTTTTCTTTTCAAATCGTTTAACAGACATGACAACACCTATACCATTAGAAACGGTTTTAATAACTTCCAACGCTTTTTTCGTAATAACTTCAATCTCATCGCTAGACAATTCTGGAGAAACAATAAACGTGGTTTCATAATTCATATATTATCACACCTCAACATAACTTTTTATACGGATTTTACATAGCAGTACACATCCACACATTACATTCTACAAAACACAATTTTAACCATTGTATAAAATTTATATAAAAATAGATATACCTTCTAAGCAAAAAATTATTTGAAGATTTTTTTAAAAAAACCATCACTTTTAAACTGGATATCCTTTGGGATCTCTCCCATAGATTTCGCATATTCAAAAAGTGCACGTTTTTGATTATCGTTCATAGATTTAGGTACAGAAATATTTATTTTAACATAAAGATCTCCTCTGATTTTTCTTCCAAGCTTTGGAAATCCTTGATCACGTACTCTTAAAATAGTACCCGGCTGTGTAGCTGGAGGAACCTTAACTTTTATATATTTCGTTAAAACTGGAACATCATATTCAACTCCAATTGCAGCTTGAGAAAAAGAAATAAAAATTTCTGTATACAAATTATCTCCATCTCTTCTAAAGCCATAGGTCTGCTTCATATGTATCACAACATATAAATCTCCAAATTGATTTCCATTATTACCAGCATTTCCTGAGCCAGATATTTTTAAAGACGTCCCATCATCAACTCCAGCTGGAATTTTAACTGTAATATTTTTTTTACATTTTACTGCTCCAGTTCCATTGCATTCAAAACACGGCTTATCTATGACATTCCCTCTACCTTTACAGTATGGACATTCTTGATTTAGCGAAAAAAAACCCTGTGAATACTTTATCTGCCCCTTACCATTACACTTATAACATTGTTTTGGACGAGCTCCATCTCTACAACCAGTACCACGACAATTTGAACAAATATCTTTTCTTAATACATTAATTGTAACATCGGCACCATTCATTGCATCAAGATACGAAATTTCCAAATCATATCGTAAGTCCTCTCCTCTGTTTTTGGAGTTATTACTGCGTTTACCACCAAAAATATCTCCAAAAATATCTCCAAAAATATCTCCTACATTAGAAAAATCTCCACTATATTGTGTATAATTTTCGCTTTTAAATGCTCCATTAATACCATCATGCCCAAAATTGTCATATTGTTGTCTTTTGTTGGAATCAGATAATATCTCATATGCTTCATTTATTTCTTTAAATTTTTCCTCAGCCTCTTTGTTCCCAGGATTTTTATCAGGATGATATTTTAATGCCAATTTTCTGTATGCAGACTTTATTTCATCAGAAGAAACACCTTTATTAACACCAAGAATTTCGTAATAATCACGTTTCATTATATCCCATTCCTTAAATATACGGTTTTTCATTCACAAAAAGCTATAACTATGAATTGAATTTTATAAAATTAAAAACAATTAAAATTTACTTTTTCTGTCATATAATATGTATCAAAAATATGTTGTGATATAAAAATCGTAACTATTTCTTTTCTTTATCATCAATAACCTCAGCGTCAACAACCTTTTCATTACTATTATTAATATTATGATTATTCGAAGACGTTTTTGTATCTCCAGATGACTCGCTATGCTGCGATTTATCACTATTTGCACTGTCTTTACCTTGAGAAGATTTATATATTGCTTCTGCAAGTTTATATGATACTTTCGTTAATTCATCTTTGGTTGATTTAATTGATGCTAGATCACCATTCTTCAATGCATCCTTAGTAGCTGTTAAAGCTTGTTCAATAGAAAGTCTATCATCTGTTAAAATTTTATCACCATGTTCTCTTAAATTTTTTTCAACTGAATAAACAAGATTATCTGCTTCATTTTTTATTTCAATTTCTTCTTTATGCTTTATATCTTCAGAAGCATATTGTTC
>JAIRSP010000074.1 GCA_031255375.1 Endomicrobium sp. | reverse complement strand
ACAATAGTTAACTCATCGGAAATCTGTGTAAGTTTTTTTTTATCTATTATTTTTTGAGGATCACAAGATTTTTCTATCATCTCATCAAAAATAATTTTTGCAATTTTGATAGAAATCGTATTGTTTAAAATTAAAAAAATCAATCTTGCTAAATTTCTACTTGAAACAGGAAATTCCAAATCAGAAATTTTTGAAATATCGAGCCTTGCATTTAATTCAGTAGAAATCCAGTTTGCAAGTAAAACAGATGAAGATTGTTTATCTTCAAAGTATTTTAATGTTTCTTCATAATAGTCAGCAATTGCCTTTGTTGAAGTTATGTAACTTGCAGAATATTCGGTTAATCCATAATCTTTTATAAATCTCATTCTTCTTTTTCTAGGTAATTCAGGAATTTCTTTTTTTAATTCATTAATAAAAGAATCTGTAAGTTCAAGCGGTGTTAAATCTGGCTCAGGGAAATATCTGTAATCTAAAGCTTTTTCTTTAGAACGCATTGATTTAGTTATTTTTTTATCTGCTTTCCATAATCTTGTTTCTTGTATTAATTTTTCACCAAGACTAAGAATTTTTTTTTGTCTCTCGATTTCATATGTTATTGCATCTCTTATTCCAGATAGAGAATTTATATTTTTAATTTCAACTTTAGTACCAAAATCTTTTTGCGTAAAACGACGTACACTTACATTTACATCGCAACGCATTTTCCCCTCTTCCATATTACATTCTGATGTTCCCAAATACTCGACAATACTTTTAAGTTCATTTAGAAAACTTAAGACTTCTTCAGGCGATCTTAATTCTGGCTCAGTAACAAGTTCCATTAATCCTATCCCAGCTCTGTTTAAATCTAATAAAGAATAATTGAGTTTTTTATTTCCTATTTCATGCAAAAGTTTTCCCGCATCTTCCTCAAGGTGAATCCTAGATATATTTATTTTTTTTTCATTTCCATCTTTTGTAATAATTGAAAGGCTTCCGTTTAAACATAGTGGAAATTCATATTGTGTTATTTGATAATTTTTTGGAGAATCTGGATAAAAATAATGTTTTCTAGCAAAAATACTTTTTTTATTTATAACAGAATTCAATGCAAGCCCAGTTTTAATTACAGATTCTACAGCCTTTTTATTCAATATTGGAATTGTACCTGGTTGCGATGTACAAATAGCACATGTATTTGAATTTGGTTTTGCACCAAATTTAGTAGAACATTCGCAAAAAACCTTTGACTTTGTGTTAATTTGCATATGAACTTCAAGCCCAATAACAGATTCGTAATCAATCATTATTATCGTAATACCCCTTTTGTCAATTTTTGAATAGTATAAAAAACAGAAAAAATCATCAATCAATCTACAAATTTGGATATTTATCTAAATCAAAACCAGAAATTTTTTCAAAAGCATTGGCAAATTGAAAAAGAGATAAATCTGAAAACCTTGGACCCATCAAATGCATTCCTATTGGCATATTAAAATCTGTAAAGCAAAATGGAACTGTAATACCAGGTAGACCAGCAATATTTGCTGCTATAAGAAAGATATCGCATTCATCTGAAACATTATCACCAATTTTGACTGGCATTTGCAAAGTTGTAGGTGAAAATATAAAATTACATTTTTTATAAGCATCAGTTATTTGATTTATAAACAAAGTTCTAACTTTTTGAGCTTGATGATAACATTTATGATAGTTTTTTTCACTCAGTACATATGTTCCAAACAATATTCTTTTTTTTACTTCATATCCAAGAGATTCCGATCTAGATTTAATGTATTCATCATTTAAATTTTTTGAATTTTTTGATCTATACCCATAACGAATTCCATCAAAAGTTGCAATATTCGCAGAAACTTCGGCACACATAATAACTTTATATATAGCTGGAATATATTTGTAAGCAGGAATATCGATTTCTATTATCTTCGATCCTGAAAATTCAAGCTTATCAACAGCTCTATAAAAATTTTTTAATATTTCGTTATCTATTTTATAATCAAATAATTGTTTTGGTATTCCTATTTTTATAGTTTTTAACATTTTTATATTTTCATTGTTAATACAGTTGACATAATTAACATTTTCTATTGGTTCGCAAATAGGATCTTTATAATCTCTTCCAATTATAACACTTGCAAGCAATGCGCTATCTTTTACGTTTTTTGAAAATGTTCCAACTTGATCAAAAGATGATGCCAATGCACAAACGCCATACCTACTAACCAAGCCATAAGACGGTTTATATCCAACTATACCACAAAAGCTGGCAGGTTGTCTTATTGATCCACCAGTATCAGATCCCAACGCCAACGGTACAATCCCAGCGCCAACTGCTGCAGCACTACCACCGGATGACCCCCCAGAGATATATTTTAAATTCCATGGATTAACTGTTGTTTTGTAGACCGATGTTTCAGTTGAACTACCCATTGCAAATTCGTCCATGTTTGTTTTACCAATAAAAATTGCACCAGATTTTTTTAATTTTTCTATAATAGTTGCATCATATGGAGAAATATAGTTTTC
>JAIRSP010000067.1 GCA_031255375.1 Endomicrobium sp. | reverse complement strand
TTGAAAGTTTGTTTTATACAATTATTTAAAAGAGAAAATTTTTACGGTGAGCAAAATATTTTAATGAAATTGGAAAATTTAGATTTTTTTTCATTTTCAAAAAAACATCCTTATTATTTATCTCGTAATGCTGATTTTAAAAAATTTATAAATTTATGTGATTCTGCTATTGAAAAACTACAAGAACTTTCAGAAATTAACTCAAAAAAATATGATTTGATCGTTTTAGATGAATTTAATATTGCTATAAGAGATAAGCTTATAGATGAAAATGAATTTGTTAAAATTATAAAAATGTTATTAAAAAAATCAAACGTAATAATCACTGGAAGAGGGTGTCCAAATGTGTTAATAAATATGGCGGATATAGTAACAGAAATGAAAGACGTAAAACACTGTTATAGACATGGAGTACAGGCTCAAATTGGAATAGAATATTGATAAATATTTTAATCATAATATGTCAATAATTAATAGTAAAAATAAAATAATTTTTTGTATTTTTATGTTGTTATTTTCTGTGATTAGCGCATCTTTTGCAAGTGATTATAAACGCATAATTTCCTTGGTGCCATCAATTACAGAAAGTCTTTATGAATTGGGTCTTGAAAAATTTGTTGTTGGTATAACGTTTTATTGCCCTAAAGGTAAAACTGAAAAAGAAATAGTTGGCACACTTTTAGAATGCAATTTAGAAAAAGTAATACTTCTTAATCCAGATCTTATTGTTTTGATGAAAGAAGGAAATACCAGGCCTATATATGAAAAATTAAAATTATTAGGGTTTGATATATATATCGTGAAAAGTTCTAAGAATTTTGATGAAATATGTATAAATTATTTAAATTTAGCCAAAAAACTTAATAAAGAAAAAACTGGAATAGAAATAGTAAAGACTGCGAAAAATTTATTAAAAAAAAATTATAATAATTTGAAATTAAAAAAAGAGGAAAAATTAAAAATTTTTTGGGAAATTTATTCAAAACCGATTTTTACTTTTGGGAATAAAAGTTTCGTGAATGATTATAATTATTACTTAAATGCAATAAACATATATGATGATTTTGATACTGGATATTTCATAACTAATATAGAAGATGTTATTAATAAAAATCCAGATGTTATATTATTAATTGATGATGGAATCAATAGTACGGAAAAAATAACAAATTGGAATAAATATAAAATGGTAAGTGCAGTAAAAAATAATAATGTATTTATAGTAGATATTTGCAGTAACTATATATTTAAGCCAACTCCACTTAAATTCGTAAAAAGTATAGAGATATTATCAAATATTATTTATCACACAAAAAAATCTTAATTTAATGAATAAAAAATTTTTATCTATTTGCTTATTAATGATTGTATTATTAATTGTTGTATTTTTTGCTTCACTAATGTATGGTGGTACGAAAAAAATTTCTATTATTAATGTATTAAATGTTTTATTTTGTTGTAATAAAAATATCAATAATGAAGATATTATGATAATAAAATATATTCGCTTGCAAAGAACTATTGTCTCATATGTTGTCGGTGCTGGACTTTCTGTAAGCGGACTAATATTCCAGGCAATATTAAAAAACCCTATGGCAGACCCGTTTACCCTTGGTATTTCAGGTGGCGCTGCCCTTGGTGTGGCTGTGGCTTTCATATTTGGTTTATCATCCATTGCTAGTATTTTTATTCCACTTTGTTCTTTTGTTGGTATGATTATATCAATATTTACCGTATATTTTACGGGTATAAAAAAGTGTTTTTCCTCAAAAACGATGATTTTATCTGGTGTAGTTGTAAATTATATTTTTTCATCTGTTGTAATACTTTTATTTGCTTTATCACCATCAAAAGATATTAATTTTGCTTTTATGTGGCTTATTGGTGATTTTTTTAACTTTGATGAAAAATTATTTTTTTTTAGTATTATTGTAATATTTGTATGCATAATACTTTTATTTTTGTTTGCGAATATTATTAATATTATGTATTTAGACAATGAAAGATTGAAAATTTTTGGAGTAAATATTAAAAAAAATATAATGTTCTTGTTTTTTGTAGCTTCGATTATAACAGCTGCAACCGTTTCTATTTGTGGCATTATAAGTTTTGTTGGATTGATAGTACCTCATTTTGTGCGAATGATTATTGATACAAATGACAATGTGTTAGTTGTTCCGTTATCTGCTTTTTCTGGTGCACTGTTTTTATCGTTTTGCGATGTTCTAAACAGAATGATATTTTCGCGAATTTTAATACCAATTGGGGTTATAATAAATATTGTAGGTGGATTTTTTTTTATTTGTCTATTATTAAATCAAAAAAAGAATATTAACATATATTAAAACAATTATATTATATGATACATATAGACAATATTTCAGCAGGTTATTTAAATAAAAAAATTTTGAAATGTATTTCATGCAGAATACATAAGGGTGATTTTTTTGGTATAGTCGGTAAAAATGGTGTTGGCAAAAGCACATTATTAAAAACTATATGCAAATTGATCAACCCATATTCTGGAAATATATTCATAAATAACAAAAATATAAATAGTTTTTCAAACGCAAAATTCGCAAGATTAATCTCATTTTTATCACAAAATGAAGATACAACTGTAGCATTTAATGTATTTAAATTTATTATGCTTGGAAGATATCCATATATGAATATATTTAAATTTTTTTCTAGTGAAGATAAAATTATAACAAAAAAAATCATGAATTTTTTAAATATAGCGGATTTATCTAAAAAAAAAATAAATGAACTTTCAAACGGAGAAAAACAAAAGGTTTTAATAGCGCAAACGCTTGTTCAAGAAACTGATATTATTCTTTTTGATGAACCAATATCGTATTTAGATTTTGATAGTCAAAATTGTGTTTTAAAAAAATTAAAAAGTCTAAGTAAAAATTATAATAAAACGATAATTTTAACATTGCACGATTTAAGTAGCGCATTCAAATTCTGCAATCGATTAGCGTTATTGGATAATTGTTCGATTTATAATTATGAAAAATCAGATATAGATGTTCAAAATTATATTAATACACAAAAAAATAGTAGACTCAGTTATTCTGATTTAAATAAATTTGATGTTAAAATACACAAAAATTAAAATGAAAAATTTTATTTCATTTTTCGCTTGTTTTGAACAATTT
>JAIRSP010000024.1 GCA_031255375.1 Endomicrobium sp. | reverse complement strand
ATAGGTTTTACTGAAGGGTTTTATTATAAACCCCGTGTTGATAAGGAGGTTTTAGCAAAATATAGTTCAGGAATAATTGCGCTTTCCGGTTGTCTTGCAGGTGAAGTTGCGTCGTATTTGGTTGTTGGAAATTTTGAGAAAGCGCAAAGGGCTGCAATTGATTATAGAGATATTTTTGGAAATGACAATTTTTACATAGAGATTATGGACAATGGACTTAAAAATCAGCAAAAAATAATACCAGATTTAATTAAATTATCAAAAAAAATTATGGTGCCACTTGTAGCAACAAATGATTGTCATTTTTTGAAAAAAGAAGATTATCAAATTCATGACATTTTACTTTGTATAGGTACAGGTAGAACACTTGATGATCCAAAGAGATTGCGTTTTAATTCAGATCTTTTTTATTATCGTAGTGCAGAAGAAATGGAAAAAGTTTTTTATTATGTTCCTGAGTCAATAAAAAATACTCTGGAGGTTGCAGAGAAAACCAATGTTGAAATCATGATGAACGATGCAGTTTTGCCGTTGTTTCCGATACCGAATGGATATAAATCTGATTATGAATATTTAGAAAAACTTTGTCATAAAGGACTTAAATCAAGGTATCACAATGTTGAACTCGAACAAAAAAATAGATTGGAATACGAGCTTTCAATTATAAATAAAATGGGTTTTTCTTCTTATTTTTTAATAGTTGCAGATTTCATAAAATATGCAAGAGATTGCGGAATATCAGTTGGCCCAGGAAGAGGTTCTGGGGCTGGATCTATGGTTTCATATGTGTTGGGAATTACCGATATTTGTCCTCTGAAATATGGTCTATTGTTCGAAAGATTTCTGAATCCAAATAGACGATCAATGCCGGATCTTGATATAGATTTTGCCGATTATGGTCGTGATGAGGTTATAAAATACGTTCGTAAAAAATATGGGGAGGAAAAATGCGCGCAAATTATAACGTTTGGGTCAATGCAATCTAGACTTGTTATAAAAGATGTAGCAAGAGTTATCGGTTTTACACATGACGAATCCAACAAAATAGCAAAACTTGTTCCACATAACACGTGTATAGCTGATGCATTAAAAAATTCTGTAGAATTATCAAATATTGTTAAAAATGACGACAAAATAGCAAAACTTGTTCATATTTCAAAAAGACTTGAAGGATTAAAAAGACACACTGGTATTCATGCTGCTGGGATGGTTATAGCAAATGATGAAATTACAAATTATTCTCCGCTTGCAAAAGGGTCAAAGAACATAATTACTACACAGTATGATGGTGCTGCATTATCACGGTTTGGACTTTTAAAGGTTGATTTTTTGGGACTAAAAACATTGACGGTTATTGATGAGTGCGTTAAACTTATAAAGAATAAGAATTTAAATTTTAATTTGAACTGTATTCCATTGGATGACGAGAGAACTTATAAGCTTTTATGCGAGGCAAAAACAATAGGTGTATTTCAGCTTGAAAGTAATGGCATGAGAAGTTTAATAAAAAGACTTAAGCCAAATAAAATTGAAGATATAATAGCTTTAATTGCTCTGTATCGACCAGGACCAATGGGCTCTGGGATGCTAGATGATTTTGTAAATCGTAAACACGGTAAAACAAAGATTGAGTTTGATCATTTTTTGCAGGAAAGCATACTAAATGATACTTATGGTATAATTTTATATCAAGAACAAGTAATGAAAATGTCTGAAATAATTGCTGGATTCACACCGGTTGAGGCAGATAGCCTTCGTAAAGCAATGAGTAAAAAAATACCTGTTGTTATTGAAAATGAAAGAGAAAAATTTATAAATGGAGCAATAAAGAACGGGGTCTCAGTAGAGATTGCAAAAAAAATATTCGGCAATATTGTATCTTTTGCTGGATATGGGTTTAATAAGTCACATTCAGCTGCTTATGGAATAATTTCTTACAGGACAGCTTATTTAAAATCAAATTATCCACTTGAATATTTTGTTGCATTGCTTAATAATGAAATTGGCCGTTCTGTTACAAAGAACAATAATGATGAAAGCAAAATCGCAATTTATTTAAACGATATGTCAAAGTTTAATATAAAACTGTTACCACCAGACATACAATGTTCTGATGGAAAGTTTAAAATAGAAGGCACAAGTATACGATTTGGCTTGCTTGCAATCAAAAATGTTGGCTCTAGTGTTACAGATTCTATAGAGCATGCAAGAATTAATGGTACGCAAGTTAGAGCATTTTTGAATTTAAATGATTTTTTTGAAAGAATAGATTTAAATTCAATAAACAAGAAATCAATTGAAAGCTTCATAAAAGCTGGCGCTTTTGATTCTTTTGGATTAAATAAATTTAAGATAAGATTTAATCTACTTAAGAATATAGATTTGTTAACTAATAGTGTTATAAAGTTAAAACGTGATAAAAAATCATCTCAGGGGTTTCTTTTTTATAGTGACGAAAATACAGATTTGTTAAAAAAAGATATAACAGAATCGTTTGAAGACTTTAAATATAAAATATTAGAATTTGAAAAATCTGTTTTAGGTTTTTATTTTTCTGGACATCCATTGGCAGATAAAAAAAACGATCTTCACATATATTCAGACTATAGACTTGATAAACTTCCAGTAATTGATGAAAACACAAATTTAAAAATTTGTGTTGCTGGAATGATATCATCTATCAAAAAAAATGTTTCAAAATCTAAAAGAGAGTTATATGCAAAATTTAAAATTGAAGATTTACATGGTGCTATAAATGCAGTATTATTTCCAAAAAGTTTTAAAAAGTTTTCGAATTATCTTGTTGACAATACAGTTGTTGTTATAAATGGGAGATTGGTCTCCAATCGCGAGCACACTGAATTGTTAGCTGAAGAAATAATGACAATTGATGAGGCTAAAGAAAAGTTTTTTACGAAAAATTATCAAATACATATAAATCTTTTAATTTCAAAATATAATGATGTTTTGTGTGAAAAACTGAGAAAAGTTTTTATAAAATATAGTGGGAAAACGAAGGTTTGCATAGATTTAGAGGATGAAATAAATGGTAAATTCATTCTTGAAACTGGGTATACATCAGAATATTCAAGAGATTTTATAAACGATGTCGAAATGGTGATCGGATTAAAAAAATCTGTTAAATTACTTAAAAATATGCAGCGGTAGTACTGATTGTTATTTAATTAATGGCGGTATTTAAAAGATGTTGGATATCAATATTATTAGAAAAAATATAAAGAAAATAAAATATGCCATGTCTACTAGAAATAAAAACATTGATTTTGATAGACTCTTAGATCTTGATTTAAAAAGAAGAAGTTTAATCAAAGAAATAGAGCAATTAAGAATCAAGCGAAATCAATGTTCAGAAGAAGTATATAATTTAAAAAATGAAAACAAAAATATTTCGATTGATTTTATTGCGAATATAAATAATTTGAAAGATAAAATTAAAAAACAAAACAAAGAACTTTCAAATATCGAAAACGAGATCAATGATTTTCTTTTTCGTATTCCAAACGTACCTGATAAAAG
>JAIRSP010000016.1 GCA_031255375.1 Endomicrobium sp. | reverse complement strand
CATTGGTATTATCATAAACAAATGATATCAATGGAATTCTCCTTAAACTCAAATGCGTCGCTAATTGATATCTTATATTTTTTATATTTTTCTTTAAAATTTTATTTATTTTTTCAACGTCATTCATTGTTCCAAATACAGAATAATAAACCTTACAATTCATTAAATCATCAGTAAGTTTTACATCGGTAATTGTAATGATACTCGTGTCTAAATTCTTTACTTTAATTATAATTTTAACTAAAACCTTGTGTATAAGTTTACAAACTCTTGTAGATCTTTTATATAATAACGGCATATATATACACGATCCTCGCTTATATTAATTGTATTTACTATAATACAATAAAAATAACATATAAAATTACCGATTATCATCAAATTTTCTAATAATTTTTTCCATCATATAACTTTCTATTATATCTCCTTGTCTTGCATTAAAAAAGTTTTCAAATCCAATTCCACATTCATACCCTTTTTCAACTTCTTTGATGTCATCTTTAAATCTTTTTAATGAAGATATATTTCCATCAAAAATTATAATATTATTTCTTAAAACCCTTGCCGTTGTTCCTCTTTGTATTTTTCCATCAACAACATAACATCCAAAAATTGTTCCATAGTTTGACAATTTGAATATTTGCTTAACAACTGCTTTCCCAAAAATTTTTTCTTTCATATAAGGATCAAGAAGCCCTTCCATGGCAGCCTTAATGTCAGCGATTAAATCATATATAACCCTATAAGTATTTACATTTATTTTTTTTAATTCTATAAATTTTTCAACAGTAGCATCTGGACGTAAGTTAAATCCGATTATTATAGCATTTGATGCAACCGCCAATGCAACATCTGATTCTGTTATCGCGCCTGTTCCTTTATGTATTATTTTTAAATTCACTTCCTCATGATGTGTAGAAAGTTTTTTCAATGCATCAAGTAAAGCCTCTAACGAACCTTGAACATCAGTTTTTAATATTATTCGCAGGTCTCTCGTTTTCTTTAAACTTATATCATTAAGAGATAAATGATTGTCAGATTTTGAGAAAGTTTCTTTCATTTTTTTTCTAGATTGAACAATTTGTTTTGCTTGTGATTCATTATTTACAACAACGAATTCATCACCTACTGTTGGAAACTCATTTATACCTAAAATTTCAACAGGCGTACTTGGTGGTACAATAATAAGTTTTTTTTTATGTTCATCATTAATAGCTTTTATTTTTCCATGTGTACTTCCAACAACAAAATTATCACCAATCTTTAATGTTCCATCTTGAACCAAGAGTGTAACAACTATTCCTCTTCGTGTGTCTAATTTAGCTTCTATAACTACCCCTTTAGCATTTTTGCTAGAATCAGCTTTAAGTTCCATTATTTCAGCCTTCAGCAAAATCATCTCTATTAACAAATCAATATTAGTTTTTTGTTTTGCTGAAATATCAATCATTATAGTATCGCCACCCCACTCTTCAGGAATTAAACCATAATTACTCAAATCATTTCGTATTTTTTTTGAATCTAAAATAGATAGGTCTATTTTATTTATTGCAACTATAATTGGTACATCAACAGCCTTTGCAAGATTTATGACTTCAATAGTTTGAGGCATTATTCCATCCAACGCAGAAATTACAAGAACAATTATATCAGTAATTTTACTTCCTCTTAAGCGCATAGTTGTAAAAATTTCATGACCTGGAGTATCTAATAATACGATGCTTTTTTCATTAGAAATATTAATCTTATAAGCACCAATATGCTGTGTAATACCACCGTATTCACTTGCAACAACATCGCTACTTCTTATTGCATCTATTAGCGAAGTTTTCCCATGATTAACGTGACCCATAATCGTAACAATTGGAGGTCGTAATTTTAACGTTAAAAAATCTTTTTTTTCTTCATGATAACTCGAAGAAAATTCCGCATCATAACCAAGTTCACTTGCTAAAAGAATAATTGTATCTCTATCTAATATCTGGTTTGGCACAATTGTTCCACCGATTGAAAAAAGTTTTTTTGAAACATCTTCAATATTAATGTTAATTTTATTAGCAAATTCGTTAATAGTTGTTAGTTTATTTATTATGATTTTCTTATTAGGCTTATTTTCATTAATTGATATTTGTTTTAATTCCACATCGCGATTTTTAGATTTTTGATTTAAACTTATATTAGATTTACCTATTGCTATTGAATTTAATTTTTGTTTTTTAATTGGAAATGCATTCGACAAATCGTTATTAATCGTTGGCAAACGCAATTTTTCGTTTTTTACAATTGATTTTTTTGTTAATGTCTTACTTAATTTTTTAATATTTTTTAAACTTTCTGAAAGTTGTTTTTTTGAAATATTTTCATTATTTTTTATTTTCAATACTTTAACTTTTTTTAATATATTTTTTTTTACTATATCACTTTTTGCGTACTGAGATTTACCTAATTTTAATTTAGCGAATTTTTTTTTATCGGTTTTTTCATTTATAGATTTTACTTCAGTTTTTTTTGTTTTTTTCAAAACAACTTTTTTTTTTGTTTTTTTCTTAGAATTAATCGCTGGTTTGTTTCCTATTATTTTTTTTTCAGAATTTTCCGTTTCATTATTTTTTTTTAATGGCATAAACACTCCTGCGCATTCAAAACGCTTTATTGTTTAAAGTAATTCATTCAATTTTAGTATCATTTTCGTGTGTTTTTTCTATATCAGATTTTACATCAATATGCCAACCTGTAAGCCTTGCCGCCAGCCTTACATTGTGCCCACTTCTACCAATTGCTAACGACAACATATCGTTCGCAATTAAAACTTCCGCTTTTTTGCAATCATTTGAAATAATAATACCAGAATTAATTTTAGCAGGAGATAATGAATTAGATATATATTTTATAGGGTCAACAGAGTAAGATATTAAATCAATTTTTTCTCCTCTCAATTCATCAATTATTGGCTTAACTCTTGCGCCTTTTACACCAACGCATGCGCCTACAGGATCGACTTTGTGATTATGTGACAATACACTTATCTTTGTTCTTACTCCATTCTCTCTAACTATATTTACTATTTCTACAATTTTTTCATAAATTTCTGGTACCTCAAGTTCAAAAAGTTTTCTTACAAATCTTGGACTTGCTCTTGATAAAATAATTTCAGGACCTCTACTTTTTTTTTCTACTCTTAAAATAATAGCTTTAATATGTTGTCCAACGCTAAATTTTTCTTTGGCAACTTGCTCTCCAACTGGAAGTAAAGCATCAATTTTTCCTAGATCAACTATTATATTGTTTCCATTTGTTATTTTATATACAATACCATTTATTATTTGTCCAATTTTTTTTTTCATTTCAATAAACAATATATTTTTTTCTGATTCTTTTATTTTTTGAATTATGATTTGTCTAGCAGTTTGCGCAGCGACTCTCGCAAAATTTCGATGATTAACAGGTATTTTTATTTCATCGCCAATGCGCACGTTATTATCAATTTTTTTCGCATCGTAAATATTTATTTCTAATAGCGAATTCAAATAATTATTTTTAACAACAGTTTTTATTACATTTGTAATTACATTACCGTTATTAGGGTCAATTTTAGCATCGATTTTAACATTTTTACCAACATGCTTTTTATATGCAGATACCAACGCATTTTCTATAGTTACTAAAACATCTTCTTTTTTTAACTTTTTGTCTTTTTCAATTTGCTTAAGAGCAATTAAAATCTCATTATTTTCAACCATACATAATCCTCCATAAAAACTAAAAATAAGCAAGCTTATATATGATGTAACTCAGCGATATCATGAAATTGCTTTTTACCAAATAACAAATGTAAATGATTGCATAATCATTTTAATTACTAAATACTAAAAAATAAAAACTTATTCATTTATTTATAGTTGAAAATTCTCATGATAACATAATGTATCACGTAACTAATTTGATTATTATCGCATTCGTATCCATTGTATAGCATTTACTAATATTAACAAATTTCTATAAACAACAATATATATACATATAATTTTACTTATATATTAAAATCAAAAAAAAAAGACGACATATGTCGCCCGCTACTTATTATAAATTATTTAAACATAAAAATACATTGGATATATTATGTTTCAAGACAATTCATATCATACGGTATCTTTTTAATTCTCAGCAATAAATATTCCAGGCCCCATCGTTGATGAAATTGAAATATTTTTTATGTATTTTCCCTTCACGCTTGCAGGTCTAGCATTTGCAATTGCTTTTATCAAGGCATTTATATTGCAAACAACCTTTTCTACGTCAAACGATACTTTGCCAACAGAAGCATGGATTATACCAAGCGAATCATTTTTGTACTCAAATCTTCCATTTTTAAGTTCACTGACTGCTTTGGCAATTTCAAATGTTACTGTTCCAGACTTTGGACTTG
>JAIRSP010000014.1 GCA_031255375.1 Endomicrobium sp. | reverse complement strand
TTAATTTTAATCTTTATATATATTTTTTTAAATATTTTTTTGCAAGTTTTAGCATCTCGTTACGTGATAAACAGTTGACTTTACCGTTTTCATATAATTCATCTATTTCTTTTTTTATTTTTATTATCGATAAATCATTTTTATCTAATTTATTTTGAGATTTTTTTAGTTTTGGTAATTGAGTGTTGTACCAGTATGTTATACCTGCCAACCCTGCCCTATCGTTAATTAAAACTTCAGGTGCTCTGTTTAAGATAGCGTCAGTATCGAATATATTGTATATTTCTTGTTCTTTTAGTAATCCATCTGCATGTATACCTGCTTTTGTTACGTTGAAATTTGGTCCAACAAATGGCTGATTTAACGGAATATTGTATTTAAGATTATCTTTAAAATATTGCGCTATTTCTGTAATAATTGATAAATCCATTCCATTTGTTGTGCCTTTTATTGCTGTATATTCTATTGCCAGTGCTTCTACTGGTGTATTACCAGTTCTTTCGCCTACGCCGAGTAATGTCCCATTGACTCCAGCGCATCCGTGTAACCATGCGCTTATTGAATTTGTCAAAGCTCTATAAAAATCATTATGTCCATGCCACTCGATATATTCTGATGGAACTCCAGCGTATTGTGTTAACCCGTACATTATCCCATTTATACTTCTTGGCATAGAGGCCCCTGGATAATCAACGGCGAATCCAAGCGTATCGCAGGCGCTTATTTTTATTGGAATTTTACTTTCATGAGAAAGCTTCATAAGCTCAATTGCAAAAGGAATAACGAATCCATAAAAGTCGGCTCGTGTTATGTCTTCAAAATGACAACGCGGTACAATGTCTTTCGATAATGCTAATTTTACTATGTTTAGATACATATTCATTGCTTCTTTACGCGTTTTTTTTAATTTTAAAAAAATATGATAATCAGAACATGATGTCAATATGCCGGTTTCTTTAAGTTCTATTTCTTTTACAAGTTTAAAATCGTTTTTTGTTGCCCTTATCCATGATGTGACTTGAGGAAATTCATATCCTAGCTTCCTGCATTCATCAACAGCCTTTCTATCTTTTTCGGAGTAAAGAAAAAATTCGGATTGTCTTATCATTCCGTTTGGTCCACCAAGTTTATGTAGATATTTATATAATTGTACTATTTGTCTTACTGTTAATGGATCCATTGCTTGTTGGCCATCGCGAAACGTTGAATCTGTAATCCATATTTGATCAGGTATATTTATTTTGGTAACCGTATTATCAAAATAGATTTTTGGAATTTTAGTATATGGAAATATTTCTCTAAAAAGATTTGGTTTATTTACGTTTTGAAGCTTAAATTTATGTTTGTTTATATATTTGTTTATAATAATCACCTAAATATCTCCAATAATTTTTTTAATGTACTACGTGATATGTTGTAAGATGTTTACTTATTGCTGTAGAAGCCAGCTAATTGGTTTTGTAATAAATGGCCGCCAAATCAGCAATATTTTTTAATACGAAAACTACTGATGTGCTTTTAATTGTACAATAGCTTTTATAAATTTTTCTTATATCATAAAAATACAATTGAATAAAGTACGTACGATATAATAATATATGCATATATATTATTATAATTATATTTAATTTCTATAAGTTTTGATTGAACAAAAAATTAATCATTTATTGCTTTTATTAGTCTGTCAATTCCATTTTTAATATTTTCAATAGATGTTGCATATGAAAGTCTGATATGCCCTTCAGCTCCAAAGGCAGATCCAGGAACTACCGCTATTTTTGCTACATCTAATAAATAATCTACAAACTCTATATCTGTATTGATTGGTCTTTTATTAAACATTCTTTTGGATAAAATTGATTTAATGTTTGGGAAAACATAAAATGCACCTTCAGGCATCCTGCATGTTATACCTTTTATATTATTAAGTTTTTCTACTATGTAATTTCTTCTTTTTTCAAATTCTCTTCTCATGTGTTCAACGTATTTTTGAGTACCATTAAGTGCTTCTACCGATGCTTTAATCGAAATGGAACAAGCATTTGAAGTTGACTGGCTTTGTATTTTTGCCATTGATGAAATAATATTTTTAGATCCCGCAGTATATCCTATTCTCCATCCGGTCATTGAATAGGCTTTTGAAACACCGTTTACAAGTATAATATAATTTTTCGCTTCAGGACAAGCTTCTGCGATTGATGTAAATTTAAAATTGTCGTATGTAAGTTTTTCATATATTTCATCTGAAATTATTAATATTTTGTTTTTTGCACATGTTATTGCTATTGCTTTTAATTCATCAGAAGTGTATGTTGTGCCAGTAGGATTAGATGGAGAATTTATTATTATAGCCTTTGTTTTTGTTGTTAGTGATTTTTCTATTGCATAAGGTGTTATTTTAAAATCAGTTTTGTCATTTGTTTGAATTACAATTGGATTTCCGCCTGCTAGTATAACCATATCTGTGTATGAAACCCAAAAAGGTGCAGGAATTATTACTTCGTCACCTTTATTAATTATAGATTGAAGTATATTGTAAATAGAATGTTTAGCGCCACATGAGACTATTATTTCTTCAGAATTGTATATAAGATTGTTATCTTTTTTTAACTTATTTATGATTGCATTTTTTAATTCTTGCGTTCCACCAACCGGACAATATTTTGTAAAACCGGAATTTATTGCTGAAATAGCAGCGTTTTTTATATTAATCGGTGTGTCAAAATCAGGCTCTCCTACACCAAAGTTTATAATATCAACACCTTGTTGTTTAAGCAATTTTGCCTTTGTATCTATTGCAAGTGTTGGAGATTGTTTGATTGATTGTGCTCTTTTTGAAATTTGCATTCATTCCTCCATTTAATCATTATACGTGCTATGTTTATCACACATCATAATCAAGAAAGTGTATTCACGTAAATATTGACTGTATTTTAACGTTGTAACAAAAATATATTTTACGTAGTCAAGTTTTTACCTCTACGTTTCACCAATGTATAACTTGACAATAACTTTTGAATTTTATACTACTATAACTCGGAGGAGTGTGTCAAATGTATGCAATTATTCTGACGTCTGGAAAGCATTATAAGATTGAAAAAGGATCTAGTTTAATTGTTGATAAAATTAACAATGTAAAAAAAGGTCATGAAGTTGTTTTTAATGATGTTTTATTGTTTTCAGATGATAAAAAGGTTTTAGTTGGTAAACCGACCATTGATGGTGCCACTGTGATTGCAAAAGTTGTCTCGCAGAAAAAAGCTCCGAAAGTTTTAGTGTTTAAAAAAAAACCTAAAAAGGGCTATAAAAAGCTTTATGGTCATCGCCAATATTTAACTGAATTAACGATTGTGGAAATTAATGTTTAACAGAAAATTTTTTTGGAGGGCTTGACATGGCGCATGTAAAAGCGCAGGGGTCGTCAACTAATGGACGTGATTCTCATGGAAAAAGATTAGGAGTAAAAATTTATGGCAATCAATTAATCTCGGCTGGTGGTATTATAGTTAGACAAAGAGGTACAAAGTATCATCCTGGTACAAACGTTGGGATCGGTAGAGACGATACTATCTTTGCGAAAGTATCTGGAATTGTTAAATTTGTTAGAAAATCAAATGATAAGTGCTACGTAAATGTAGAGCAAAATATTTAAAGCATTTTTGGTGTTTAAAATGTGTATATACGGTATTATTAATAAAATATGTTGCAATGGTTGTGAATTTATGTATAAACATGCACAGAAAATAATATGATTGATACGTACAAAAAGTTTATAGATAAAATTACGATTTATCTTGTAGCAGGATGCGGCGGAAATGGATGCACATCGTTTAGAAGAGAAAAATATGTACCACGTGGTAGCCCTGATGGAGGAAATGGCGGAAAGGGTGGCGATGTTTTTCTTGAGTGCGATGATCGCAAAACTACACTTTTAGATTTATCTTATACACCAAAACTTATTGCAGAGAACGGAAGAAATGGCTCATCAAACAACAAGTCTGGTAGAGCTGGAAGTGATTTAATAATAAAGGTTCCGCCAGGAACGCTGGTTTTTAAAAATAATAAATTTTATGCAGATTTAAATGTAGCAAATGATAGAATTTTAATTGTTAAAGGCGGAAGAGGCGGAAGAGGTAATTCTTCATTTAAAACATCAAGAAATGTAGTTCCAAAAATATCTGAGAATGGGGAACCAGGTGAGACAGCGAAGGTTTTTTTGGAACTTATTTTGATTGCTAATGTTGGATTTGTTGGTCTACCTAATTCAGGAAAATCTACTTTACTGTCTAAAATCTCATCTGCAAAACCAAAAATAGCTAACTATCCATTTACAACATTAACTCCAAATCTAGGCGCTGTTAGTTTTGGCAATAAAAATTTTATAGCCGCTGACATTCCTGGAATAATTGAAGGTGCACATAATGGCGTTGGCCTTGGCCTTGAATTTTTAAGACACATAAAACGTACAAGCATTATTGTATACGTTATAGATGTTAGCATAACTTCATGCGGCAGTGATGTTGACCCTCGTTCAGCGTATGATATACTTGAAAATGAATTAAGCAAGTATTCAAAACGTGTTATAAAAAAACATACAATAATAGCTTTAAATAAAGTTGATTTACAGTATTGCGAAAATAAAGTTAAAAAATTTAAAGAATATGTAATAGGAAAAAATAAAAAAATTTTTGAAATTTCTGCTATTACAGGACATGGGATTAATGAGTTAATTACTGAAATTGTAAGATCACTAAAAATACTTGAAAAACCATTTAATTTTGAATTTAACGGAAATTTAAATAAAAATTGTGTTTGTGTGAAAAAATATATTTATCAACCAGAATTTCAAATTAATTTTAAAAATGGAGTTTTTGTGGTTACTAGTGCAAAGTTAGAAAAACTTACAATGATGACTAAGTTTAACGAGTATGAATCTTTATCACGTTATCAAAATATAATTAAAAAGATTGGACTAGAAAGTGAGCTTGAAAAAAACGGAGCCAAATCAGGTGATATAGTCAGGATATGCGATTTTGAATTTGTTTTCAAAAAAGATATTGAAGACTAAAGTATTTATCTAAAAAATTATTTAACTTGAAATCTATATTCTATTTCTCCTTTGCCTATAACATTCAGTTCGTTACGTATGGCTTTTTCCATGTAAGATTGCACATTTTCAAGATAATATATTTGTTTTTTCATTAATTCGTTTTGTATTTTTATAA
Source organism: Endomicrobium sp. (assembly GCA_031255375.1). The sequence goes on along the minus strand of JAIRSP010000014.1, from coordinate 6,203 downwards.
TTTTGATTTTTTCGTTTATTTTTTTTTGTTCAAAAATACGTCTTACGAGAGCTTTGTTTCCGTTATTAAAGATTAATGTTGATGCAATAGCAATAAGTATTAAATATCGAACTGTTATTTTTTTTTTTATATATTTCATTTTTTTTGATTGATATACTTATTTCGTAAATTTTTAATCATTTTATTTAGAGAATATTTTAGAAAAAATGATTGAAAATTCTTTTGCAAGTATCATATTTTCTGAAATTATATCAATTTTTGTATTTTTTGATTTTGTATCTTTTATGAAAATTTCGATTTTAGTAGATGGCAAACAACAGTCAAAACTTTCAGAAAAATTAAGTGCAATTATGTGTCCACTTTTTAAATTTTTATAAATAATATTAGTGCTTAATTTTTCTAATAAGAATAAACTTTTTGAAAAACATGTTTCTTTTGGTACTGCAAAATTTGTACTAAATTTATATTTTTTTTTGTATTTATTTTTTTTGATATTATGTGAATTTATAACTTGATTTGAATGATTTAAAATTAATGAATAATGTGAACATGATGTTAAAATCATAAAAGTTAATATATCTAGTGTTAATGTAAAAAAAAATCGTATTTTCATTTTTATTATGATAATTTATTGTTAAATCAAATAATGTGTCAGTTCCATTATAGCATAAACAATATAGATGAATAAAAATATTGTTTTGTTTCAATTTATGGCGATGTTTTTATTTGTTATTTAATTTTTTGATATAAGTTGGTTAATTATGAACACTTTTAAAAATAGATATAATGATGAACTAATTAAAGAATTGAATCATTTAAAAAAGGAGAGGAATGCTGTTATTTTATCTCATATTTATCAATTGCCTGAAATTCATTCAATAGCAGACTTTGTTGGCGATTCACTTGATTTGAGTAAAAAAGCACTTCAGCTGAAGGAAGAAACAATTATTTTTTGTGGTGTTTATTTTATGGCAGAAATTGCATATATATTAAATCCAAACAAAAAAGTTTTGATTCCAGATATTACCGCAAATTGTCCAATGTCTGATATGATAACAGTTAAAAAATTAAAAGAATTTAAATTACAAAGTAAAAATCCAGTAGTTGTAGCATATGTTAACACATCGGCTGATATAAAGGCTGAAAGTGATATATGTTGTACGTCGTCAAATGTAATAGATATCGTAAATAGTATTGAAGATAATGCTGAAATAATTTTTGTTCCAGATAGGAATTTAGGCAGTTATGTTCAAAAAAAAATAGGTAGAAACATGAAGATATGGAACGGTTTTTGTCCAACTCATAATAATTTTATTTTGCCTGAATATGTTTTAAAAATAAAAGCAGAACATCCGTATGCTGAAGTTATAGTACATCCAGAATGTCGCCCCGAGGTTATATTATTAGCAGATTTTGTTATGTCAACTGGTATGATGTGCAGACATGTAAAACAAAGTCCAATAAATGAATTTATTGTAGGTACAGAAAATGGTATTTTGTATAAACTTAAAAAAGATAATCCAAATAAAAATTTTTACCCTATATCTTCGCTAGCAATTTGCCATAATATGAAAAAAATTACTATTTCTAAAGTCAAAAATGCTCTTTTAAATATGGAAAATTTGATTCACATTTCAGAAACTACAAGAAAGAAAGCGTGTTATCCCCTTTTAAAAATGTTAAAAATCGATTCCAACAAAACAATTATAAAATGATATATATACATTTTTTGATGACTACCTATATAATGATAAATACAAATAACTTATTTAATAAAAATTGCAAAAAATTGCAATGAAAATAAAAATAATTTTATATAATTTTGTGTCATTTTATGGTATTTGCAAACATAAAATTGTTGCATTTTTTTTGTTATCTTTATTTTTTAATCAAATAAATTTTATTAAAAAAATAAAACAGTAATTAAAATTTTTTAATATTTATAATGCTTAGCATTAACATGATTTGATTATTTTATTTGTTATTTTTTACATAGTATTTGATTGTTTTAAAGATTTTATGTATGCGACTGCCTCTATGGCATCTTTAGCATAAGCATCAGCTTTTATTTCTTTTGCGAATTTTTCTGTAACAGCTGCTCCACCTATAATAATTTTTGATGAAATATTATTTATGTCTCTTAATTTTACAATGGTTTCCATTTCAGGCATTGTTGTTGTCATAAGCGCCGAAAGTCCAATGGCTATTGGTTTGATTTCGTTTGCTTTGTTTATTATTGTTTTAGAATCTACATTTATTCCCATATCTATTACATCAAATCCATAGCTTTCAAGTACAATTGAAACTATATTTTTTCCTATATCATGCATGTCGCCCTTGACTGTTGCCATTATGATTTTTGAAATTGTATCATGACTTTGATTTTTTAAGGTAGTTTTAATTATGTTAAATGCTGTTTGAGCTGCCTGTGCAGATATTATTACCTGTGGTAAAAAATATTCTTTTTTTGAAAATTTTTCTCCAACTGTGTTCAAAGCTTTTAAAACATTATCATTTACTATTTTGAAAGAATTATGATAGTTTGATTTAATAATTTCATCTAAAATATTGTGTATTGACTCTTTGTTTCCGTCTAAAATTGAAAAATATAGCTGTTCACTTATTGGTACTGTTTTTTTTATTTTTATTTCTAAATTATTTTTTTTGAATGATGTAAAATGCTTCATATATTCAACTGCGTTTTTATCCTTATTTTCAAGTAAGTTTTTTGCTAAAGAATTATAGATGTTCCATTTTTCGTGCGGATTGATAATCGCAAAATCAAGACCAGCGTTTACTGCCATTTTTAGAAAAGTTGAGTTGATTGTCTGTCTTGATGGTAAACCAAATGATACATTTGATATTCCTAAGATTAATTTACACTCTGGATATATTTTTTTTGATTTTTTCATTGCTTTTAATGTTTCGTTTATTTGCTCTTGTAATGAACTAACTGATAAAACAAGATAATCGAAAATAATATTTTTTCTATTAAAATTATAATGATCTGCGAAATTTAAAATTTTTTCAGCTATTTTTAATCTTTCGTCAGCTGTTTTTGGTATGCCATTTTCATCCGTTGTTAATGCGATCAATGCTGCACCATATCTTTTTGCAATTGGCAATATAGTATCAAGTTTTATTTGTTCACCATTTACTGAATTTATTATAGGTCTGCCTACGCAATTTTTAACACCTTGTTCTAAAGCATTGGAATTACTTGAATCTATACACAAAGGGACAGAAACTATTTCTTGTAATTGATTTATGGTATTTACAAGAAGATTTACTTCGTTAACACCTGGCACACCTACGTTTATATCTAATAAATTTGCACCTAAATTGACTTGAGATCGTGCTTCATTTTTTATAGTAAATAAATTATTTTTAATTAACTCTTCTTGAAGTTTTTTTTTATTTGTTGGATTTATTCTTTCGCCTACGATAATCGGTTTTTTGATTTTGTTTATATCTATTGCAGTTGTTCTTGTTGAAAGAAAAAATGTTTTTTTTGTACTTCCACGTGTTTTTGGTGCTTTGTTTTTTAGTTTTTCTGATAAAAATTTTATGAATTCCGGAGTTGTTCCACAGCAACCGCCAAACATATTTACACCACAATGATACGCTTTTAAACTTGCATCTATAAATTCTTCTTTTGTTTCTAAAAATTTTGTTTCACGATTAATTAATTCCGGAATTCCTGCGTTTGGTTTGAATGATATAGGTAAATCTGTATTTTTACATAATATATCTGCAAGTTCCGCTAATTTGGCAGACCCTATCGAACAATTTAAACCAATTGCATCAACACCAATACTTTCTGCCATTGTAATAAAACTTTTTAAGTCAGTTCCAGTGACTGTTTTACCATCTTCAGAAAAGGTCATTGTAGCAATAATCGCACCATTAAATTCATCTTTTGCAGCAAGCATTGCTGCCTTCATTTCTTTTATTTCTGTCATTGTTTCAATAATTATAATATCTGCACCATATTTTTGCATGAGTGACGATTGTGAAGCAAAACACTTATAAGCATCATCAAATGATAGTGTACCTAATGGTTCAATATATTCTCCAGTTGACGACATGTCACCTGCTACGATAACATTAGAAGATTTTTTCTTTATTAAATCGATTCCTGATTTTATTATATCCTCAAATTTATCTAACAAATTATTTTGTTGTAGTACTATTGGATTTGCTCCAAATGTATTTGATAAAATTATATCAGCACCAGCATTTATATATGATGAATAAATTTCAGAAACTCTCTCAGGGAATTTGACATTTAATTCTTCTGGAATCAAAACGTCATCAAGATATTTTTTTTTCTGCAATTCAGTTCCCATTGCTCCGCTCATAATTAGCACTTTATGTTTAAGCATGTCTAAAAAATATGATTTATCCATTGTATGTATACTTTTAACCTGTTATTGAATAATTTTGTTATATAATATCATAAAATAACATTAATTATACGTGTGATTAATTTTTTCGTTTATTACATATCAAATTACAATTATGCTTTTTTGATTCCTATTAATGCTGATACTGTTTTTTCTGGATTCATACGATACGATTTATCTAGTGTTATGTTTATATATGATGCGCCAATCCAATTTAAAAATTGTTTATTTTCTTTAAGAGTCCAATCTCCATATCCAGGTGAATATCTTTTTGTTAATGTGTTGTTATTTTTTTTTTCTTGTAATTTTATTTTTGACATAGCAACAATAACAACTTCTTCAGCAGCTACAGATCCGGCTGCATCTAATATAAATGCATTTAAAATTTCTCCATTTTTTAATAATTCGTCCCTTTTTTTTTCTAATGCATTGCCTATTGTTGCTACAATACCGTACGCTTTAAAACATTTCTTTAAAAGAAATGCAACGTTACTGCTTTTTATTTCATATCCATTTTCGAACGAAATTAAATTTTTGTACAATGATATTTTTTCAACTGCAATCGCAAATTTCGGTATAATTAATTTTTGTGCTAAACTTAAGTTTTCTTTTATAGATATAATAATTTTTACGTTGTTTTTAGTTTTATCATGTAAATACCCCAGTCTTGTAAGTAACTTATCATAAGATATTTTTACAGTTTGAATATTGATCATATTGCTATCCTAATAAAAACTTATATATAAGCAAGTATAATCTTGAATAATTATACATAAGTACCTTTTATAAAAAATATTGATGGTTTTTGTGTTAAAAAATAATATTTTTTCATGTATATTGTAAATCATTTTTAAGTGATAAGATAGAAATATATTTTTATGTAAAGTGTTTTATCGGATGTCGCAAAATGAATTATAAATAATGAAAAATAATTTGTAAATTTATAATTAAAATATAAAATACATTAAAATATATCCAAGTTGTTTTTTATAACTTACTTGTAAATGTATTTTTTCTGAGGTACGCATATGTTTTATAAAAATTATGTACTTGTAATATTATTCTCAATTTTTCTGTTTTTTAATCATGATAAAACCTTTGCTGTTGTTCATAAAAAAATATCAAATCACAACCAAATAATTGAAAAAATTGTAGCAACAATACAAAAGGGCAAAATTAATGTTGTTTTAATTGCTAAGCATGCTGTTATAAGTAATGATAGTATTGTTAATTTAAATAGTTCAACGATAAAATTTTATAAAAAAGGTATTTTAATTATAAGTGTAATTTCGGAAAAAATGAAAATTAATATGGAAACATATGATATTAAATGTTTTGGTAAATGCATTATAAATATAAGTACTCCAAATAAATGTAGTTTATTAACATCAGGTTTATCGTATGATAATGGTAAAAATTTGATTTATAGCAATAATAATGTTAAGTTTACAAAAAATGGCAAAATAGTGTACGGTACAAGTTTTTTACTAGATACAAAATTAAATAATATTATTATTGAAAATCAAAGGATTATAATTGACTAAGTTTAACAAGATATTTTTTGCCGTACAATTATATGTTATAATAGTAAGCTTTTGTTTTGTAGATTACGTTTTTGGAAGAACTGTTGTAACTGGAAATAAAATGGAAATAAATAATGAAAGTAAAACAGTTGTTTTCACTGGAAATATAAAAGTTTCGAATGATTACAATACAATAGTTGCTAATAATATTATTTACGATGAAAATAACTATGTTATTTTGGCATATAATGGTATTAATTTTTTATCAAAATTT
>JAIRSP010000031.1 GCA_031255375.1 Endomicrobium sp. | reverse complement strand
ACAAGTTGTCTCGGTTTAACGTCATATATGCTTTCGATTTTTTTCTCATCGTACATAATATTCTTAGAATAATTCCAAACCAATACATTTTGTTTTTCTATTAGTTGAAACATATCTTTATCAGGAGTTATTATAATAATTTGTACGTCATTTTTTTTATTATTTTCTACAACCGTAGCAATTAAGTCATCTGCCTCATATCCATCCACTTCTAATTTTGCAATTGATAAAATTTCAGTAGCTTTCTTGGCAATTTGCATTTGATTAACAATAGATTTATCAACTAAACCTCTATTTGCTTTATAATATTTAAATATTTCATATCTAAAATTTTTTGATGGATAATCAAAGCAAACAACAATGTAATCAAATATAAAATCATTCTTTATTTTAAGCAATAAATTCACAAAACCATAAACAGCATTTGTCTGCTGGCCATAAGAGGTAAAAAAAGGAGGTAAGGCATGGTAAGCTCTATGAACATAAGCATTACCATCCATAATAAAAAATTTTTTCATAAATCAATATTTATTTATAAACAAATTTTACTTACTATTATACTCATACAAATAAATTTGACTGTTAACAACAGTACACCACGTACAGGCTCATCGATTAAATATAAATTAAATTTTATTTTCTATATAATTTTGCGCACTAATAGCAGCTTGTGCACCATCAGATGTAGCAATTACAATTTGTTTTGACTTACTTTTTCTAACATCACCACATGAAAAAATACCAGGAATAGATGTGCTCATATCATCAGTAGTTACAATGTGCCTTTCTTCATCAAGTATGTTACTATTAAAAATAAACGAAGTGTTTGGTATTAACCCTATAAAAACAAAAATAGCATCAGCATATAAATATTCACTTTTATTGTTTTTTAGATTATCTATCATTATTTTTTCAATAATATCTTTTCCTATAATTTCTCTTATTACACTATTATACAGAATAGATATATTTTTACATAATGTCATTTTTTCTAAAAGAAATTTCATAGCTCTTAACTTTTTTTTTCTATAAATAATAGTTACTTTTTTTGCAAATTTTGATAGATAAATAGCCTCTTGAACAGCGGAGTCCCCTCCACCAACAACTAAAACATTCTTATCTTTATAAAATGGAGCATCGCATACCGCGCAAAAAGATATACATTTACCAATAAACTTTGATTCACCAGGTACATTCATTTTCTTAAAAGACATTCCAGTAGCAATAATTACGGTTGTAGCTTCATAAGTCAAATCGTTTGTAACAACTTTTTTTGGAAAAGAATTAAACTCAACAGAAATAACTTCATCATATATTAATTTTACATTAAATTTTCTTGCTTGTTTTTCAAACCTTGTACTAAGTTCATATCCACTGATACCATTGTTAAACCCTGGATAATTATCAATTCTATCAGTTGCAAGCATCATACCGCCACATACTTTTTTTTCTATGAGTAACGTTTTTAACATTGCCCTTGATGCATAAATTGCTGCAGAAAGTCCACTTGGACCTCCACCGATTATAACAACATCATAAATCATTATAATTTAAAACCTCAAAAAAATTAAACGACAAAATTATTTAATATTTAATACATCATCGATAATTTTTTTTATTTCATTTTTTGATCTAAATCCAACAATTTTTTGTAACGGAGAGCCATTTTTGAACAAAATTAAACATGGTATTGACGTAATTTGAAACCTTGTTGATAAAGACATATTGTTATCAACATTTACTTTAACTATTTTCATTATATCATTATATTCATTTGAAAGTTCATCAATAATTGGAGATTGCATTTTACATGGGCCACACCATGTTGCCCAAAAATCAACCAAAACAAAAGTGCTTGATAATAAAACTTCCTTAGAAAAATTAAATTCATCTACCTCAATTATCATACAATATCCTTTGGTAATTTTATTTTAGCAAAAACTGTCGCCTATTAAAAGTTGCTTACCTTGCATAAAATTCCATGCATACATAATATGTTTATTTTCAATTTTAACCTTTGTAATCAAAATTTTTCCAACAGCGCACAACACGATAAAGCCACTATTTTTTTCGATAGAATGAACTGTCCCAAAATTTTTATTAACAGAATAATTGTCAAATATTTCCATTTCTATAAATATAATTTTTTTACCAGAAAGTTTTCCAAATTTAACCACAGAATATACATTTGGCCAAACATATAATCCTCTAAATTTATTATATACAACATTAGCACTTTTGCCCCAATCAATCAAACCATCTTTTTTTTTTAAAGACGGTGCAAAACTTGGAGATCCAATTTGTGGGCTTACATTATATTCATTATTATAAAGAAGTTTAATAGTATTGTTCATAACAGTAATACCTAGCTGAATAAGCCTATTAAGCAAACTGTATGCAGTATCATTTGCATCTATTGTAAGTTTTTTTTGAATTATTATATTACCTGTATCAAAATTATCTTCAATAAAAAATGATGATACTCCAGTTTCTACTTCTCCATTGCACAAAGCATACTGTACAGGTGACGCACCTCTAAATTTAGGAAGTAGAGAGAAATGTATGTTAAAAGTTTTAAATTTCGGAATATTATAAATATTACTTGGAATAAACTTACCATAAGACACAACAATACCTATATCTGCATTAAATTTTTTTATTTCGTTGATGATATTATTTGTAAATTCGTCAACTTGTATAAAGTCAATATTATTTTCTACTGCATAAGTTTTTACTTCTGATTGAATACTTTTATTTTTATTAAATATAATTTTATCAAATTTTGTAACAACTAAAATTTTATAACTATTTTTATATAATTCTTCAAGATAATACCTTGAAACTGACGATGTTCCAAAAAATAATATATTCATTAATTAATCGCTGTTTTTCATTTTTTTTTTTATAAACATTTTTTTTTGTTCTGGAAGATAGTCTATAAACAACTTTGCATTTAAATGATCAACTTCGTGTTGAATAATTCTTGATAATAAACCATAAGCTTCTGTTTTTTTTTCTTTACCATTTAGATTCATATACTGAACAACAATTCCATAATTACGTTTTACATCTTCATAAAATCCTGGCAAAGATAAACATCCTTCTTTTTCAAATATTTTATCTTCAGTCCATGAAATAATTATAGGATTTATCATAACAATCGATAAACTTTTATTTAAATTCATGCTAATAACACAAATATTTATTGAAATTCCAACTTGCGGAGCAGCAAGTCCAACACCATCAAATAAACGCATTGTTTCAATCATATCGCGAGAAAGTTTTACAACATCATTATTAATTTCAATAACGTTCTTTGATTTTATTCTTAAAATTGGATTTCCATATTTTTTGATTTCAAGTATTGGCATATTTTATATCAAAAACAAATAATATCTTTTTTAAAAATAGACTATTAAATTTCGCATAAAATAGGCAGTGCAGGACTCGAACCTGCGACCTTTTCTTTGTAGGAGAAATGCTCTTCCAACTGAGCTAACTGCCTAATAATACCTAAAATACGTATGTTATAGTATATAAATTTTTAAAAAATTATTTAAAAGCCCTTCTAAAAATATAGTCAACATTTTTTAAATGTAAATTAATATCACAGCTTTTTCTTATTTCTTCAGCAGTCAAAAATTTATTTATTTCCTTATCAAGAATACATGCTTTTTCTACGGTAATTTTATTATTTTTTGCACAAAAAGCTATATTTTGAACTATAGAATATGCATTCTCCCTTGGAACACCTTTATTAACAAGAGAAATTAATAATACACCAGAAAAAATAACATTTTTTGTTTTATCTAAATTCGATTTCATATTATCAGAATAAACATTTAGCCCTAATAATAAATTCTTCATTTTGACAAGCATATGATGTAAAATTATCGAAGCATCAGGAAGTATAATTCTTTCAGCAGAAGAATGACTTATATCTCGTTCATGCCACAACGCAATGTTTTCCATTGAAGTAAAAGCATATCCTCTCAAAACTCTTGATAATCCACATATATTTTCAGAAATTATCGGATTTTTTTTATGCGGCATTGCCGATGATCCTTTTTGCCCAGTAGTAAAAGGCTCTTCAAGTTCTGATATTTCTGTTCTTTGCAAATGTCTTATTTCAGTAGAAATTCTTTCAAGCATTGAACCAACGTGTGCAAGTATAGAAAAATAAATAGAATACCTATCGCGAGGGATAACCTGCGTTGACACAGGTTCAACATTTAATCCCATTTTTTGACACACATATTCCTCAACTCTTGGATCTATATTTGCCATGGTGCCTACAGCTCCAGATATTTTTCCATAACTTACCGTTTTTAGTCCAAAATTAAGCCTATCTAAAGATCTTAAAATTTCACAATGCCAAGATGCTATTTTCAATCCAAATGTCATCGGTTCTGCGTGAATACCATGTGTTCTACCGATCATTGGAGTTTTTTTGTATTTATTTGCTAATTCACATATTATAATATCTAATTTTTTAGTTTCATCAATAAGTAAATTTATAGACTCTTTTAACTGAGCAGCACTAGCCGTATCCAAAACGTCAGAAGATGTCATGCCAAGATGTAAAAATCTACTATCGTAACCAATAACTTCGGAAATAGCCGTTAAAAATGATATTACATCATGTTTAACAACGGATTCAATTTCATTAATTCTATTTATATTAATTTTTGCCTTTCTCTTTATTGTTTCAACCGCTTCAATTGGAACAGTTCCAAATTTTGACATTGCTTCAACCGCAAAAATTTCTACATCAAGCATTTTTTTAAATCTATTTTCATCGGACCAAATTTTAGACATCTCTGGTTCGCTATAACGCAATATCATGTTTTTCCCTCTTTTTTATATTTTTATATCACTACTAACTATCAATAATACAATTATATAACTACGTAATACAAAATATAAAAATCAACATTATTAATTACCATTATAGTAATAATATATTTGATCATAAATTTTTTATTATTTTTTTTATTGCTTTAGGATATATTCTATGCTCAATACCCAAGACCTTTTTTGACACATCGTTCGATGTATCATTTTTAAAAATTTTTATTTTTTTTTGTAATATTATTTCTCCAGTATCATAATTTTCATCTACGATGTGCACAGTTGCTCCTGAAATATGCTCCCCAGATTTCACAACAGCTTCATGAACATAGTTGCCATACATCCCCTTACCACCAAACTTTGGCAAAAGTGATGGATGAACATTTAAAATTCTACCACGATATTTTTTTATTATCTTTTTATTTATAAGTTTCAAATAACCAGCAAGACAAATAATGTCTATACTCATATTATAAAGTTCATCAAGTATAACATCATTAAAAAATTTATCATTTTCAAATTTCTTATCTTCTATGCAGATGGATCTTATATTTTCTTTTTTTGCTCTCTCAAGTGCATATGCATTATTATTATCCGAAATAACCAAAACAACACTTGCTAATCCTTTTAAGACTCCATGATTAGTCGAATTTACTATTGATTGTAAATTTGATCCATTCCCAGATGCAAAAACACAAATACGTTTTACTATCATACAATTTTAACGCTATTTTCTCCTTTTTCTACATAGCCTATTATTTTTGATCCATCAAAAAATTTTTTTATTGTCAGAGCTATCTCATCTGACACTATTAAAATCATTCCTATCCCCATGTTTAATGTTCTATAAATACCAATTTCATTAATTCCACATTTTCTTTGTATTATTTTGAAAATTTCTGGAATCTCCCATGATTTTTTTTCAATAACAACTCTAATATTTTTTTTAGGCAATATCCTAGCTATTTTATCATAAAAACCACCGCCAGTGATATGCGCAATACCAGTTATACATTGTTTTTTTGAATTAAATTTATCAATAGCAGAAAGAATTTCTCTGACATAAATTTTTGTAGGCATAAGAAGCTGTTCGGAGTACTTATTTAGTTCACTATTGGAAAAAATTTTTCTTATAAGAGAATATCCATTTGAATGAGGGCCACTCGACGGCAGACCTATTACAACATCGCCTTTTTTTATTTTATTCCCGTAAATTTCTCTTCCTTTTTCAATTATACCTACAGAAAATCCGGCTAAATCATATTCGCCACTTTTATAAAAATCAGGCATTTCAGCTGTTTCTCCGCCAATAAGTTGTGATCCAGACAATTCACACCCATTAGATATACCATTAATCACCTGTTCGACAAGTTTTATATCTAATTTTCCACAAGCAAAATAATCTAAAAAAAAAAGTGGCTTTGCACCTAAGCATATTAGATCATTAACATTCATCGCAACCAAGTCTATGCCAATTGTGTCGTGTTTATTAAATAAAAATGCAAGTTTTAATTTTGTTCCTACACCATCAGCTGAACTTACAAGATTGTATTTCGTATCTGCGATTGGGAAAACCCCGCCAAAACCACCAATTTTTGAAAACTTTTTTTTTAATCGATTTACAAATTCATTGCCAGTATCAATATCAACACCAAATTTTTTATACAACATAAAAAAATTGTCTCCAATAAATATAAATAACAAACATTCTCATATTTTAAAAAACAATCAAATAAATCAATATTTACTAACAAATTTAATTGTATTATCTTATTCTATAATACAGTCAGTCCTGCTTCCAGGCTTTATTGCTACGCTACCTAGTTTACACATAGGACAATTATATTTTTCATAATTTTTAACCTCTAACCTTAAAATTGAAAATTTAGGAACTCCAAAATTAATTTTACCATCACTTCTATCAACAAGTGACGCAACTGCAACAACGGTAGCTCCAACACATTTGACTGAGTTAATTACTTCGGTACTTGAAAGACCTGTCGTTATAACGTCTTCAACAATCAAAACCTTTTCATCTTTGTTAATAGAAAAACCTCTTCTCAAACAAACTATACCATTAGTTCTTTCCGTAAATATAGAGCGAATACCTAAAACTCTTCCAACCTCATATCCTATGATAATACCACCAATAGCAGGAGAAA
>JAIRSP010000029.1 GCA_031255375.1 Endomicrobium sp. | reverse complement strand
CTGCATTCATATATGCAAACACTTTAAAATTTTCTTTTGAAAGAATTTCGCATGCCTTTGCTGTTTGATAATTATCTGGAAGAAGATATTTGTTATCATCAATTATTTCTATTTTAATTAAATTTGTTTTAACTGCTTTTTTTGCTATTCGAGCTATACGTACTGCTTCGTCTACATTTCTTGCGCCTGATGTATTAGGCATTATATAAACATTTTTTGGTATATAATTTAAAATATTTTCATTTGTGTTTGTAAGATCAAACCTTCTAACTGCTATGGTTATGACTTGCGCTTGAGAAGATTTAATAATTTTCGGTATGAAACTGTTGTTTGAAAATTTTCCACTTCCTATAAATATTCTATTTTTTAACTTCATACCTGCAATGTTCAAAATATCTTTATTCATAATTTATTATTTTTATTGCGAAAATTTACTAAAAACTCAAGAAAATCTAATTTAAATTTATCAATATGTACAAAAAAATAAAAATTTTTAACTATTTATACTTATACTCGTAAAACGTTAAATAAAATCTACTTGCTAACTTTTAATTAACACGTTTACAGCTATAATAAACTAAGTAAAACATAACGCATTAATTGATGATTGTCAATAATACATCACAAACGCAATCAAAACTACAAGTAATAACTGATGTATAAAAATACTGCTTAACAACAAATACAATAGTAATAGTAATTTATGCAAAAAGTCAAGACTATTTTTTCTGTTTAATTTTATTGATGTAATAAAATTATTTTATACAATATTTAAACAAAATTGTGTACAATGTACGCTACTATGAATAGTAGTATAGCAATTTTTGGTGGATCATTTGACCCTGTTCACAAGTCGCATATTCAGATAGCCAACCTTGCGTTAAATTTTTTAAATTTAAATAAATTGATTTTTGTTATAGCGTATACGCCACCACATAAAATTGTACAATACGCTAGTATCGAAGATAGAATTTCAATGTTAAAGCTTGCAACTTACAATATGAACAAGGTTGATATTAGTAATTATGAGGCACATAAAAAAATGGTAGTGTACTCGTATCAAACGTTAGATTATTTTCGTAGTTTATATCAATCAAGTGATATATATATGGTCATAGGATCTGATTCATTAATAAATTTATTTACATGGAAAAATATAGATTATATTGCTGCAAATTATAAATTTATAGTTGTTAAAAGAATAAACGTCGATGTAGACAATGATAATGCAAATAAATATCTTAGTTCATGTGTTTTTATTAATGAAGAAATCGAAAATATTTCTTCTACAAAAATAAGGGAATTAATAAAAATTAATTATGCTATGGCAATTCCATTTCTTGATACAAGGGTTTATAATTATATAGTTGAGAAACGATTATACAGATAATTTTTAGTGATGTAATTGAAAATCATAAACAGTATTGCCAGTTGATATGCTGTATGTGTAATTAATTACTAAAATATGAAAATAAATTATTGTTTTAATGATAAAATTTTGATTTAAAAAATAAAATAAATTGCTTTTGAATAAAAAAAATGAACAAGATATATAAATTGTTGGTTTTTACTAGTTTTGCAATTGTAATATTGGCATGTTTATTTGTTTGTGTTTTCATTTATAAAAACGATTTATTTATTACTGAAAAAATGAAAAATAAAAATTGCATAAGCTTCACTGTTCTGCTATATGATGATCGTATAAATGAAACGTTTGACAAACAATTAAACGCATATATTTTTTTATATGATAGAAGTACGAATCTCTTAAAAATTTTGTGTATAAATTCTAATGTTGTTTTTTTAAGTAAAAATAGAAAAATTGAAAGTTTAAAAAAATCGTTTAATAAAGATTTAGAAGAAGACGTGAATTCTGCAATTAATAATTTTAATTTCAATTTGGCAAGTATTATTGGCAACATTGCGATAACTGATTTTTACATTGGAGCAAGTTTTAGAAAACTCGATATTGCAATGAATATGAACAAAAAAAATAATTCAATTATTTTGAAAAATAATTTAATAAACAATGATAATGATATTGAATTTTTAAATTGTTTCGAAATAATAGATTGTATTTTACATTTAATTCCGTCTAAATTTATAAACATTATTAATAATTATGATTTTTTTGATACAAATATTTCTGACTCATCTTTTTTACTATTTTTCCTTAGATTACTTTTTTTAAGACCTATCGTTGTGTTTTATGAAATTCCTATAAAGTATAGCAATAATTGTAAGATCGTAAAAATCAGGTTAGATAATGAAAATTTTTTAAAATTTTTAAATAATGCGTGTTCATGCGATTATAATTTTCATATTAATAAAAATGAATTATTTATTAATGTTAGAAATGCTTCTAAAATTCCTATGGCAGCTAAAAAGGTATCGCAAATTTTGAGAAAGAATAATTTTGATGTTTTAGATTGGGGCAATTTTTTTAAAAAATATAATAAAACTTTAATAAAAGACTATAAAGGAAATTTAATGCATGCATTAAAAA
>JAIRSP010000059.1 GCA_031255375.1 Endomicrobium sp. | reverse complement strand
CAATTCAATTCTGAAACAGATAGTGAAATAATTGCTCATCTTATAAAAAGAAATTACGAAAATAATTTGTTGAGTGCTGTTCAAAAAACATTAATTGAAATTAATGGTTTTTATGCAATTAACGTATTGTGCAAAGATGAACCTGATAAAATAATATGTGCAAAAAAAGGCGTACCATTAATTATAGGCGTAGGTAATGGGGAAAACTTTATAACATCTGATATTGCAGCTGTACTTAATTACACTAACAGTGTAATCTTTCTTGAAGATGGAGATATAGCTGAAGTTACGTCAAAAAAAATAATTATAAAAGACATTAATAATAATATAAGAAAAAGGGAAATAAAGGATATAAAATTGAATGTTAATCAAATTGAAAAATGTGATTACAAACATTTTATGCTGAAAGAAATATTTGAACAATCTGATGCCGTAAAAAAAACGTTTAATGATAGAATTTTTCCGAATAACGGTATTGTTAATATTGATGAGGTTAATCTTAACGATTGTGACGTTAATAATATTTCAAAAATTTATATAGTAGCATGTGGAACATCGTATCATGCTGGATTGATATCTAAGTTTTTATTTGAAAATTTTGCAAAAATAAATACTGAAGTTGATATTGCGTCAGAATTTAGATATAGAAATTCAGTTCTAAATAAAAGAGATTTTGTGATAGTTATTTCGCAGTCCGGTGAAACTGCCGATACTTTAGCGGCATTAAGATTTGCAAAAAATAAAAATTGTAAAACACTTGCAATATGTAACAGTGTTGATTCAAGTATAAGTCGTGAGTCTGATTATGTTATTTATACATGCTGTGGGCCAGAAATAGGAGTTGCATCAACAAAGTCATTTACAAGTCAACTCGCAATTCTTTACATGTTAGCATTTGATTGGGCAAATAAAGGAAAAAAAATTACTAAAAAAGAATTAAAAAAATATTTGCATGAGTTATATAAAATTCCGTCAAAAATAAGCGAATCGCTAGAAAATTCTGAATTGCTTAAAAATATTGCAAAATCATTTGCAAACAAAAAAAATTTTTTATATTTAGGAAGGAATATAAATTATCCAATTGCATTAGAAGGTGCATTGAAAATGAAGGAAATTTCATATATTCATGCTGAGGGATGTGCTGCTGGAGAAATGAAGCATGGTACGATAGCTTTAGTTGATAAAACTATGCCAATAATAGCGGTGGCTGCCAAAAATATTACTTACGAAAAAATAGTCTCAAATATAAATGAAGTTAAATCAAGGGGCGGAATAATCATATCTTTAATAAATAAGCGCGACGAGAAAATTGCAACTAAAAGTGATTATATAATTTATATTCCAGATGTTGACGAATTTATGTCACCGTTTGTGACGGTAATTCCGTTACAGTTTTTGGCTTATTATATAGCGGTTTTTAATGGTTGCGATGTAGATCAACCAAGGAATCTCGCTAAATCTGTTACAGTTGAATAAATTTCATTTTTAAAATGAAAAGAGTTATAAAGAATATTGATATGAAAATTAATATAGGTGTTGACATTGAAAAAATTGATAAATTTGCTAAACATGTAAGAAACAAGAAATATTTGGAAAGAATTTTTTCGATTGAAGAAATATCATACTCAATTTCTAGAAAAAAACATTTACAGCATTTAGCAGCTCGCTTCGCCGCTAAAGAAGCTATTTGGAAAGCTTTGAGCTCGAAGAAGAAAAAAGTTGTAATTACCGATATTTCAATTAAGAATGATAAGTTCGGTAAACCTTGTGTTTATATTAAAAATAAGAGATATAAGAAAATTAATATTTCATTATCTCATACAGATAAATATGTTGTTGCATTTGCGATTGCTTTTTAAATTATATATATGAAAAAAAAAGATATTAGCAATTTTATATTAAAATTAGAAAGAAATTCTGATAGTCATAAATACGACTATGGTCATACGATGGTCATTGCTGGGTCTAAATGTATGCCAGGCGCAGGTGCGTTATGCTGTCTTGGTGCACTTAGGTCTGGAACTGGACTAGTAACATATGCTGTAAAAAATGATTTTTTAAATCAAGCTTGCTCAATTTCAAGACCTGAAGTAATGTTTTTTGTATATGAAACGGTGTCTGAAATACTTAATTTTATTAATTATAAAAATGTTTCATCTATTGTTATAGGGCCAGGTTTAAAAGTAGAATGTGATGATGTTTTACGCAATTTTATTAAAGAAATTATTTGTAATATTAATCTGCCAGTTATTTTGGATGCTTCCGGTGTTACGTGTTTCAAAGGTGCTTTAAGCGAATTTAATAAGAATGTACAAGCTAATATTGTAATAACACCGCATATTGGTGAATTTTCAAAACTTTTAAATATTGATATTCCCAAAATAAAATGTGAAAAAGAAAAGATAGTTATGAATTTTGCTAAAAAAAAATCTGTTATTTGTGTGCTTAAATGTAATAATACAGTAGTGTCTTCAGGTGAAAAAACATATATAAACAATACTGGAACACCGTTTATGGCTACGGCTGGAAGTGGCGATGTTTTAAGTGGAATAATATCTTCATTTGTTAATATTATTGATGATACATTTGAAGCTGTAAAGTTTGCAGTCTTTATACATGGACTTACGGGAGAACTTTTAGAAAAAAAAAAATATGCTACTGGAACTATTGCAAGTGATATTGCTGAATATTTTTGTTATACTATCGAATATTTAAAACGACGTGAAAAAATATCGTTGCAACATATACAAAATAGAGTTATGTAAAAGTGTATGGTTATTCTATTAAATTTTTGCTGTTTTTTCAGTTATTTTGATTTCAAATATTCCATTTCTTAATAATTGTGAATATTTATCATTCGTATGTTGTTGTTTTGATATATCTTGACAAAATTTATTATCATTTTTTTGCAGTTTAACTTTTATGTAATTATCAGTAAGTGCATGAAATTTTCCAATTTTTACAGATCTTTTTTTTTTACCTATATTTTTTTTTAAAAACTCGTTTTTTTTACAAGTGTTTACTTCTGATAGTTCATTAAATCTATCATTAATTTCGTTTATATGAACTTTGTTTGTAAATTTTGACGCAAGTGTACCATTTCTATCAGAATATTTAAATATATGTAATTTTGCAAACATATTTCGTTTTATAATATTACATGTTTCTTTGTGATGTTTTAATGTTTCACCAGGGAATCCAGTAATAATATCTGTCGTGAGTGCAATATCAGGTAAGGTCTTTTCTATTTTGATTATTTTTTTTTCGAATTTTTTTGATAAATACATTCTGTTCATTTTTTTTAGTATTTCATCACTGCCAGATTGCATTGGAATATGTAGATGATTACATATTTTTTCTGGATTTTCCATAATCAGTTCAATAAGTTTATTATCAATATCATTCAGTTCAATTGATGAAATTCTTATTCTAAAATTCAAAGGTATTTTTATTATTTTCTTTATGAGATCTGAAAAACATGTTGATAATTTGTCGTTATATTTTCCTACGTTTATTCCTGTTATAACTATTTCGTAGTAACCACATTTTACGAAATTTTTTATTTCTGATATAATTTTTTCTTCTGGTTTATTCCATAAAACATTTCTTACGTACGGTATTATACAGTAACTACAAAAACTGTTACATCCATCTTGTATTTTTAAAAATGCTCTTGAATGTTTATCGAAATGTCGAACTGTTTGAACCTGTGAATCAATAAAAAGTTTTGTTTTATCAGTTATTAATTCTATGTTATGATTGCTATTATGTAAAATTTTTCTGATACGATCATTTTTATTTTTCGCGATACATCCAGTGAGTATTATTTTTGGTTTTTTAGGTAATTTCGTTATTTTATTTAAAAAATGTTCACATTTTTTATCTGTTTTTGATGTTACTGTACATGAGTTTAGCACTATTATATTGGCTTCTTCTAAATTTTTTGTATATTCAAAATTATCATTTTTGAATTTTTCAGAAATCAATTGTGATTCGTATTGATTAACCTTACATCCAAAAGTATGTATATGATACTTTTTCATTTGTAAAAAATAATAAAAAATTGCTATTTAATAACA
>JAIRSP010000020.1 GCA_031255375.1 Endomicrobium sp. | reverse complement strand
CCTGTTTTTTTTTCAATCCTATCTAACATCCATTTTATAACTCGGAAATTATCTTTAAATCCAGGCCACATGAATGTTCCTTTTTTGTTTTTTCTAAACCAATTTACCATAAAAATTTTAGGGTGTTTTTTTAAACTTTTACCAATATTTAACCAATGTTGAAAATAATCTCCCATATTATATCCACAAAAAGGCAACATAGCCATAGGGTCACGCCTTACATTTCC
The DNA here is from genome assembly GCA_031255375.1 of Endomicrobium sp. The sequence continues at coordinate 3,329 of JAIRSP010000020.1, read as the reverse complement.
CAATTTACCGTCAGCAGCCGCAGTCGTTTCCGAGCCTATTATAGAAGCATTAAATACACCGCTACTCCAATCTTTAGCTTCATATACAAGCGGGACTGTATCTCTTCTACGACCACCAAAAATTATTCCAGAGATAGGGACACCATTCGGATTGTTATATTCTCTTGATAACGTAGGACAATTATAAATTGAAACAGTAAATCTAGAATTTAAATGAGCAGCAGGTTTATTTGAATCATCGTCATATTTTTTGCCAGTCCAATCAATTAGGTCTGATGGATAACAACTTGAAAGACCTTCCCACCAAGGAGTATTATTTGAAATATTAATTGCCGTATTCGTAAATATTGTTGGATAGAAGTTGTCATTTTTAAGTGTTTTTATCATAATTGGATTTGTATTTATACCAGTTCCTGGCGCTACTCCAAAAAACCCTGATTCAGGATTAATAGCATAAAGTTGACCATCACTTCCTACATTAATCCAAGCTATATCATCGCCTAACGTATAAATCTTGTAATCTTTAAAAACTGGCTCCAACATTGCAAGATTTGTTTTTCCGCATGCCGATGGAAATGCTCCAAGAAAATAGGTAATTTTTTTATTAGGTGATTGTACACCAATAATAACCATGTGCTCTGCAAGCCAACCTTCTTTACGTCCAATACAAGAGGCAATCCTTAAAGAATAACATTTTTTTCCAAGCAAAGCATTACCGCCGTATCCAGATCCAAAGCTCATAACAAGATTTTCGTCAGGAAAATGCATGATAAATCTTCTTGAAGGGTCTAAATCGCCTATTGAATGTATTCCTTTAAAAAAATTACTAGAATTTCCTATTCTTTTTATTGCTTTTTCACCTACTCTTGACATTATACCCATGCTTAATGCAACATAAACGGAATCTGTTACTTGCACACAATTTTTTGCATATTTTGAATTTGGCGATCCCATTACAAATGGAATAACATACATAGTCCTTCCATTCATAGAACCTTTTAATAATTCAATCATTTTTTCTTTTGCTTTCTTAGGATTCATCCAATTATTATTTGGTCCAACATCTTCTTTTGAATCTGCACAAACAAAAGTCAGATGCTCACTGCGTGAAACATCATTTGGATTTGAACGATGATAGTATGAATTTGGATATTCATTCCAATTTAATTTACGTAAAACAACACTTCCGTCAATTTCTGACCTACAAGCAATATCGACCAATTTTTCAGATTCTTTTTTAGATCCATCCATGATATGAATATTGCCAGGAGTAAGAAGTTCTTTCATTTCTTTTATAAATGCATTTAACGGTATTGTCATTTTATATTCTCCATTTTTAAATCAAAGTTTCATTATACTTAATCAAATTAAAAACACTTTTAATATGTAAACATATAAAAATGTGATTCTAATCTAGGAATTTAGTCACAATAACATTTTTACTTATTTTTCGTTAAAATTTTTTTTCCGTGATTGTATATATAACTAAATATACCAGACATGATGTACATAAAAAACAACATAAAAATCAATTCAATGATATTTAGTGAAAATGTACATATAAAAAACATTGTTATAATAAAAAAATTGAATAAATTATAATAAGAAATTTTTATTTTTTTTAACGAAACATATGGGATGTTCGAAACCATAAGAAATGATAAAGCTATCATTATAAAAGACAATACAATATTTAGAAATCGTGTGTTAACAGTTGAATTGTTGCTAATATTCAAGGCAAAATGTTTAAAACCAGGTAATTTATAATTCAATATAAAAAATACTAGTAATCCAGTTGATGCAGGTGTTGGTAATCCAATAAAAAAATTACGTAAGTTATTATTTTTAGCAATAACGTTAAACTTTGCTAGTCGTAATGCGCTACACAAAACAAACAACACGGTAATCACAATACCGATTTTACCAAAATTATTCAAAGCAATAAAATATATCATTGTAGAAGGTGCAATTCCAAACGAAACCAAATCGCTTAAAGAATCTAACTGAATACCAAAATCGCTAGTTGTATTCGTCATTCTAGCTATTCTTCCATCCATAACATCAAAAATTATTGCTAAAATAAGAAATAAAGATGCTTTAAAAAAATCACTATTTATTACTAACAATATCGATACGTAACCACATACTATATTACCACAAGTAAACAAACTCGCGACATTTTCTTTAAATTTACTACCAGATATATTCACATTAGCATACACTCGTTTTTTATTATTTATAACATTACTAGTGATAAATTTAATTCAAAAATGCAAAAATTGTTACACCTGCAATAACCTTGTCTCCAGTTTTGACATTAATAACAACAGATTTTGGCATATATAAATCAACTTGAGATCCAAATTTTATCATCCCTATTTTATCACCACATTTTAAAATATCACCAGGCTTTACCCATGAAACACATCTCCTAGCAATAATCCCAGCAACTTGCTTAACAAAATATTCTCCACTTTTATTTTTTATAATTATAGTATTTTGCTCATTAACTATATGGGCATATGGACTCATGGCATTTAAAAATTTTCCATTTTTATGTCTAATACTTATAACCTCCCCTGAAACAGGTGAACGTTGCAAATGTACATCAAAAACAGATAAAAACACTCTAACAATTTTATTTTTTTCTAATTCACAAATTTCTAAAACAGTTCCACTGCACGGAGAAATTATTAAATTATCACCATTTGTTATCTGTACATCTGGATCTCTAAAAAAATACATGCAAAATAAAGAAATAAAAACGCAAATAACTTCTATTATAATTAAAATTATTCCATTAGTTATTATTAACGATGCTAATAATCCAGATGCAATTGGTACAAATACAAATAAATACCCTTCTTTTAAAAGTTTCATATAATTTTTTAGTTACAACTTATTCAAACAACAACAAAAATTCTAATAAAAATTTAACTTGATGTCAAAAATTCGTATAAAAACATGGTTTTCATATAATATGATTATATACAATATTTATTCTTTTCTTTATTTTTAAATTTCAAAAGTAAATATTTATTCATAAATTCATCAATTTTACCATTTATAACTAAATCTAAACGTGATGTTTCGTGTCCCGTTCTGTGATCTTTCACAAGCTGGTATGGCATAAAAACATATGAACGTATTTGGTTACCCCAATTTATAGCACCTTTATCATTATAATGCTTTTCATGTGCAGCGCGCTGCTTTTCACGTTCAAACTCATAAAGTCTAGCTTTTAAAAGTTTCATTGCAACTATTTTATTTTTTGTCTGCGAACGATCGTTTTGTGATTGGACTATTATCTTTGTTGGCAAATGAGTAAT
>JAIRSP010000027.1 GCA_031255375.1 Endomicrobium sp. | reverse complement strand
TTTTCACGTTCAAACTCATAAAGTCTAGCTTTTAAAAGTTTCATTGCAACTATTTTATTTTTTGTCTGCGAACGATCGTTTTGTGATTGGACTATTATCTTTGTTGGCAAATGAGTAATTCTGACAGCGGAATTTGTCTTATTAACATGCTGCCCACCTGCCCCTGATGATCTGTAAGTATCTATTCTTATATCATTATCATTTATAATTATATTTATATTATCATTAATCACAGCTATAACATCAACAGAGCTAAATGAAGTGTGTCTTCTTTTGTTTGAATCAAATGGCGAAATTCTAACAAGCCTATGAACTCCTATTTCTGATTGTAAAAACCCATAAGCATAATCACCTTTTATTACCATAGTAATACTTTTTATCCCAGCCTCATCTCCATTCAAAATATCTACAATTTCTGTTTCAAATTTTCTACTTTCTGCCCATTTTAAATACATTCTCATTAATATTTGGGCCCAATCACACGATTCAGTTCCACCTGCTCCAGCATGTATAGACACAATTGCATCATTTTTATCATGTTTGTTATCAAGTTTTATTCTAATTTCAAAATCAAATAAATCTCTTTCAAGTTTATTCTTATCATCTTCAATATTCTTACAAAAATCTTCGTTATCTTCACATTTGGCAAGTTCATTTAATACTATTAAATCATTAATTCGATTATTAAAATCATTCCATATATGATAAATATTTTTTAAAATATCAAGTTCCTCAATTATCTTTTTAGATTTAATCCTATCATTCCAAAAATCAGATGAAGACATTTCGTATTCAAGTTTTTTAATTCTATCAACTTTTGAATCAATATCAAAGCAACCTCCTTAATAAATTAATTCTTTCCTTTTGTTTACTAAACATTTTTTAAATCCTTTTCAATAAGCCTTTATAAAATAGCTATTTACTTAAACTTTGTACCACAATAATACTATGAAACTACTATAAACAAACAATTATTTTTTTTACTAATTCTATAAATGCTAAACAAAAAATTGAAACTAAACATATAAAAACAAATAAATCACCATATTTTGTATAAAAAGTTTTGAAATCATTTTGAAAAAAATAGTCAATAAATAAAACGCCTTTAAATGAAGGTGTCTTTTTAATAATTACGCCAGATGTATCAATAATACCTGAAATTCCAGAATTTGCAGATATTATAACTTGCTTACGGTTTTCAATTGCTCTAAACACATTCATTGCAAAATGCTGATATGGTGCAGAAGTGTCAAAAAACCATGAATCATTTGTATGATTCGTAAAAACTTCTGCGCCAAAAGATGCTAATTTTCTTGAAATATTCGGTAAAAAATTTTCTGAACATATGGTTGATCCTACAAGCATTTTATTATTATTAAAAATATTGACATCATTACCTTTTGTTAAGTCACCATTATTATCTAATGCATTAAAAAAATTTGAAAATATAAATTTAAATGGTACAAATTCTCCAAAAATTATAAGATGATTTTTTTTATGCATATTTATATAATTCCCGTTTTCAAAAGCTGAAACTACATTAAAACATTTATTATTTGTTTTATCTTTATAAAGAGAGCCAACAATATTTAATCCACCAGCAATTTTCGTTATTTGCTTTATTTTATCATATATGAATTTATCTTTATTAATACACCCTGCAAATACACTTTCTGGCCATATAACTAAATCTATTTTAAATTTAGAAATTTTAAAAGCATATCTACTTAAATTAGAAAAAATACTGTCAAAATAACGTGGATCCCATTTTTTATATTGATCTATATTTGGCTGTACAACGGCAACGGTAAATTTTTTTACATTTAAAGATTTAAATTTATTAATTCTTGTGATTCCAAAAATTAAAAAACCAAAAACAATTAATAAAACTACAAACAAATATAAATTATTTTTTTTTAAATTTTTATTTTTCTCAAAAATCCAAAAATAAATACATAAATTACAAAACATTACCAAGAAAGACACGCCATATACACCGACAAATTCGGCAATTTGTATAATTTCAATAAAATTGAATTGTGAATAGCCAATAAGTAACCACGGAAAACCAGTAAATAAATACGTTCTTATGTATTCAATTAAAACCCAAATACATGAAGCAAAAAAAGACAAAAGAATATTTGAATAAAATATGTTTTTTTTAAAAGAATTACTAGAAACTAATAAGTTTAAAGATAGACCCCATATTCCCCAATATAATGCAAGATAGATCCATAAAATGCAAGGTGCTATTATTGACTGTATAAAACACCCAGTATTAAAATAAATTGTATAAACAAGCCAATAAATCCCAAACGCGTTAAAAACAAATCCAGACCAAAAACTATAAAAAAAAGACTTAACAAGTTTGGATTTTTTTAAAACAAAAATCATTGGAACAAAAGATATCCATACTATAAAAAACAAATTTAGCCTTTGAAACGATAGAGAGCTAAAAAAACCAGTAAGAGTACAAAGTGCAAAATCTTTATAAATTAACCTATTTTTCATTATATTTTAATTATTAAAATTGTTTAACAAACTAAACACGCAATATAAACTTTAATTTATAGCAATACAATTATTTGTTAATTATTTGCAAAAACAAAATCGATTAAATATTTCTAATCATTTAACAACTTAAAAAAACATGTATACAGTATTAAATTAAGACATCCCACAACATTTTTTGTATTTTTTTCCACTTCCACATATACATTTGTCATTTCTTTTAATTTTACGTAAATTTCTGTTAAGTGCATCTTGTTTATGCGTGTTATTTTTTAAATCAAAATTTATTTCATTTGGCTTAAGGTTGTACGATTCCAATATTTCATTCTTACCATTATCAATATGAGTTCTAAATATATGTTCTATCGTATTTTTTCTTATTTTTTTCATCATAGACTCAAACAAAATAAATGAATCTCTTTGATATTCAATTTTTGGATCTTTTTGAGCATACGATCTATACCCAATACAATGCTTTAGCTGATCAAGTTCGTATAAATGGTCTTTCCATGATAAGTCTATTACTTGTAAAAATATTATTTTTTGTATGGTAAGCATAGTTTCAAATGAAAAGTGTTTTTGTTTTACATGATAAATTTCAATAACTTTTTTAAAAATATCAGATCTAATAGTATCCTTATTAAGTTTAGTTTCATTTATATTAAAAACTTTATATTCAACGCCAAAAGTTTTAAAAAACCATGTATTAATGTTAGGCAAATCGTCTTTTTTTAAATATCTCCTAGTTGTTAGTGATGAAAGTTTTTCATTTATTAATTCGTTTATTATATCTTTAATCAAAATTGTTATGTCATCATTATCAATAATTTCATTCCTTAAATTATAAATAGCTTCTCTTTGTTTATTTACAACATTATCAAAATCTATAAGTTGTTTTCTTATATCAAAATTCATGAATTCAACTTTTCTCTGCGCATTTTCAATTGCCTTCGATATCCATGGATGTTGTAAATCTTCACCATCTTTTAACCCAAGTTTTAACATTATTGCCGACATTCTATCAGAGCCAAAAAGACGCATAAGTTCATCTTCCATAGATAAAAAAAACCTTGAAGATCCAGGGTCACCTTGTCTACCGGCACGTCCTCTTAATTGATTATCTATTCTACGCGATTCATGTCTTTCTGTGCCTATTATATGAAGTCCACCAACTTTTTTAACATCTTCGTTTTGAGATAAATCATTTCTTCCAAGTACAATGTCAGTTCCTCTACCAGCCATATTCGTAGCTATTGTAACAGCATTTTTCATACCAGCTCCTGCAATGATTTGTGCTTCAAGCTCGTGATATTTAGCATTTAAAATTTTGTGAGGAATACCTTTTTTTTTTAACATTGTAGAAATTTTCTCAGATTTTTCTATTGATCTTGTACCAACGAGAATTGGTTGTGTTTTTTTCCATAAAGATTCGATTTCAGTTATTATTGCATCATATTTTTCTTTTTCTGTTCTATATATAACATCTGGATAATCTATTCTTATAATCGGGTTTTTTGTAGGTATTTCAACAACTCCAAGTTTATAAATTTCCCAAAATTCAGCAGATTCGGTCAACGCAGTTCCAGTCATACCAGAAATCTTTTTATACATTCTAAAAAAATTTTGAAATGTTATAGTTGCTAACGTTTGATTTTCTTCAGCAATTTCCAAATTTTCTTTTGCCTCAATCGCCTGATGAAGACCGTCTGACCATCTTCTGCCAGGCATAAGTCTTCCTGTAAATTCATCAACGATAATAATTTCTCCATTTTTTACTACATATTCAACATCTCTACGGTATAAATTATGAGCTTTTATAGCCTGAGTTATGTGGTGTACCCATTCGGACTGTAAATCATTATAAATATTTTTCACTCCAAGTATTTTTTCAGCTTTTTGCATCCCCTGTTCAGTTAAAACAACGGAATGATTTTTTTCATCAACAATATAATCATACCCTTTAGTTAAGTCAATTCCTTTATATTTTGCCTTTATTTCTTCATTTTCAGTTATTTTCCTACCTATAAAACTGGAAATAATTTTATTTGATGCGTAATACTTATCTGTTGATTGCTCTGTCGCACCAGAAATTATGAGTGGAGTCCTTGCTTCATCAATTAAAATTGAATCAACTTCATCGATTATTGCATAATTTAATTGCCTAAGAATTCTATCTTCTTTTGCAACTATCATATTGTCTCTTAAATAGTCAAAACCTAGCTCGTTGTTCGTAACGTATGTAATATCACAATTATAAGCTTTTTTCCTATCAATATTTGTTGTGCTATGAATAACATTACCAACAGTAAGTCCAAGTTTTTCATATACTGCACCCATCCATTCCTTGTCTCTTTTGGCAAGATAATCATTTACAGTCACTATATGCACGCCTTTTTCTGTTAATGCATTTAAATAAGCAGGAAGAGTCGCAACCAATGTTTTTCCTTCTCCTGTTTTCATTTCGGCAATTTTGCCATTGTGCAAGACATATCCTCCTATTATTTGCACATCAAAATGCCTCAATTTTATTGTTCTTGACGAAGCTTCCCTAACACATGCAAATGCCTCTGGTAAAATATCGTCCAATGTTTCACCATTTAAAAGACGTTTCTTAAATTCAAATGTTTTTAATTTTAAATCGTTATCAGAAATTTTTTTCATACCAATCTCAAAAGAATTAACTTTTTCGATTATTGGCTTTATAGCATTTATATCTCTTTTGTTTTGAGAACCAAAAATATAATTAAAAATATTTCTTAACATAAAAACCCCATATTTATTTTTAAGAAAATAAAATATTGAATATTTCACATATTCAAAATTAGATTTTAGTAATGATTCATTATTAATTACGTTTAATCGTACACAAACAATGTTAAATAAATTCTAGAATGATCTGATTAAAAACAAAGGCATATTTTTTATCAAGTCTTACTCTATTATTTTCGATTTTTAATATTTTGTTTTTAATAAATTTCAAAAGTACATCATGATGTTTTTTATCATTAAAACAATTTATACTTATTCCTTCATTCAAAAGCCTCAAACCAAGTACTATATTTTCAATTACAACTGTTTTATCATTAATATACTCATTTTCAATTTTAACGTTAAAATTATTTTCTAACAAATATATATAAGTACCAATATTTTCAACATTTTTATATCTTTTATTTTCCAAATATCCTGAAGCACCAGAACCAATTCCAATATACTCTAAATTACGCCAATAATTTGTATTATGAAAAGATTCTTTATTTTTTTTTGACCAATTTGAAATCTCATAATAATTATAGCCTTCTAACTCCAAAATTTCCACTGCTATATCATACATGTTTCTCTGAATATCATCATTAATAGCAGCTACATCATTTTTGTAAAATTTTGTACCTTTTTCTATTGACAACGGATAAACTGACAAATGTTCACTATTAAAAATTATAACATTTTTTATAATTTGCGACCAATTTTTTAACGTTTGATTTGGGAGCCCATACATTAAATCAATATTTATGTTGTTAAAATTTTCCTTTCTCGCTGCATTATAAACATCGCAAAAAGTTTTAAAATCATGTAATCTACCAAGAAATTTTAACTGTGCATCATCAGTAGATTGAAGTCCAAAACTTAATCTATTTACACCAATTTCTTTAAGAAAACATAGTTTTTCTCTTGAAGTAGACTCTGGATTTAACTCAAACGTAAATTCTACAAGATTAGAAAAATCAAAAATTTCATATAACAACAGTAAAAATTTTTGCATTTGTTTTAAAGATAAAATAGACGGTGTCCCGCCACCTATATAAACAGAATTAATTTTTCTATTAGCAAATTTTTTACAATGTTTCAGCAATGAACAAATATAATTATCAATCAAAATATCATTATTGTATTGAACAGAAAAAAAATTACAATAATTACATTTTGATCTACAAAAAGGTATATGAATATATAATCCAATCATAAAATTTTAGTAACAAAATATTGTAACAGTTTAATTAATTATTTTTTAATTTTAGGATTGTTCGAAAATTCTTTAAAAAGTTCCGCAATTCCACCAATTGACGACATAACACCAGATGTTTCTAACGGTAAAAAAATTTTTGTTGATTGACCATCGGCAATTTTCACCAATGTTTCTAAGTATTTAATCGCAATTAAATCATTCGTTGGCCTTCCATCATGTATAGCACTATATACAGCTTCAATTTTATACTTTTCAGCTTCTGCGACTTTCTTTATGGCATCTGCTTCACCAGTAGCTTCTAAAATTTGTTTTTCTTTCACAGCTTCAGCATCAAGGATAACTGCTTGTTTTGATCCTTCAGCTTTAAGAATAGCGGCTTGCCTTAAGCCTTCTGCTTCTAAAATATTTGCTCTTTTCTCTCTTTCTGCTTTCATTTGTTTAGACATAGCATCAGTAATATCTTTTGGTGGATCTATTTTTTGTATTTCAACTCTTGTAACTTTCACACCCCATTTATCAGTAGCTTCATCCATAACAACTCTCAATTGTGAATTTATTTTTTCTCTAGATGTAAGGGTACTGTCTAATTCCATGTCACCGATTACATTTCTTAAATTTGTTTGCGCAAGTTTCAACGCAGCCAAAGCAAAATTTTCAATATTATAAACAACCTTTACAGGATCGGTAACTTGAAAATAAATAATTGCATCAACAATCACAGAAACATTATCCTTTGTAATAACACTTTG